>NZ_JBHIPT010000011.1:22670-234034 GCF_042196205.1 Bartonella sp. AP21QHHD
TGATCTACAGGAGTTTGCGTACTTAGACCCTGCCCCATAGGCATTTCTGAACCAAGTGCTTGATCTACAGGAGTTTGCGTACTTGCACCTTGCTCCATCGAAACCTCTGAGCCCTGTATCTTTTCTGGCTGTTTTCTTACGGATATATCTTTGTTTGATAACTGCTCAGACACTGAAGAATCATCTCTACTTGATATTTCCGGTTCAATAACACGTCCTGAACCACCCATCATATTATAATTCAAATGAGAAATAGCCCACCAAGTTCCCCCAATAATAACAAAAACGCAAATAGCAGCAAACCACAACGCGCTTAAATTCCACTTGGCGTCTGGACCAGAATTCAAGTGCAAAAAGAAAACAATTTGTACTATAATCTGAATAATCGCCATCCCAATAAGATACGCAACCTTTGTACTAACTGCCCAACTTTCCATCATTCCATACATCACAGGAATAAAAGAACCCAAAGTGAAAAATACAGCCAGAATAAAACCAACCAAATAGGAACCAGTACTGGGACCATGTGTTTCATTTTGCACGCTCATCACAACGCTCCTAATAGATAAACCATGGTGAAAACACCAATCCATACAATATCAAGTAAATGCCAAAAAATGGAAAGACATGCTAAACGTGTTTTATTGTTCTGATCCAAGCCATTACGACGAAGATGAAAAAACATCACAACCATCCAAAGAAGGCCAACACTTACGTGAAGTCCATGGGTGCCAACCAAAGCAAAAAATGCTGACCAATAAGCAGAGAGAATTTCCCGTCCAAAAAGCTGTAAACCTGTTGCAGGATCAATACCCGCATAAGCATTTGGATCAAAATAAAAAACCTCACTCAAAAGTTCATGAAATTCGTAAAGTTCCATACCAATGAAGCAACACCCCAATCCAAAGGTAATAGCCATCCACAAACGCACAGCACTGATGTTATTTTTATGTGCTTGTACCATTGCAAAGCCATAAGTGACGGACGAAAACAACAAGAAAGCAGTCTCAACCAAAACAAACTTTAAATCTATAAACTCACTGCCCGCTTTACCACCACCATAAGAAGCAGAAAATACAGCAAAACTTGAAAACAGTGTCGAAAACAGGATTAAGTCTGAAAGAATATAGACCCAAAAACCAAACGTCATTACCGAGCTACTATCGTGGTGAAGTTCATCTATAGTACTCGCGTTATTCATTGTTACAGCACTCATACTGTCACTCCTTGTTCTTTAAGAACAGCCGTAAAGGCATCTTCAGTTTTTTGCACTTCTTCAGCTGGAATATAGTAACCATGATGATCACCTGTTAATGAATGACACACAAGCGTTGCAATAAAACCAACCAGTCCAACCGCAACAAGCCACCAAATATGCCAAACAAGCGCAAAACCAACAACTAATGAGAAGAAGCCAGCAATAATTCCAGCCGATGTATTCGATGGCATATGAATTTTTGTAAATCCACTTGTCGGCCGTTGATAACCACTTTTCTTCATATTCCAATAAGCATCATCAGACTGTATCTTTGGAAGGAGGGCAAAATTATAAGAAGGAGGCGGTGAAGAGGTAAACCATTCAAGTGTACGTGCATCACCCCAAGAATCATTTAATGTTACCGGTAAGTGCCCTTTATGCTTAATACCGTACCAAATCGCCAAAACAACCTGTAGCACAAAACAAAGGATACCAAGTAAGATAATACAAGCACCCAATGCAGCAATAATAAACATCGGCTGCCAACTAGGTTCCATGTAATGCTGAAGACGACGCGTCGCCCCCATTAAACCAAGCGCATAAACGGGGAAAAAGGCAAGGTAAAAACCAATAAACCAACACCAAAAAGATGTAATACCTAGTATGCGATTTGGTTTATAACCAAAAACTTTTGGAAACCAAAATGCAATCCCCGCTAAGTACGCAAAAACCACACCTCCAATAATTGTATGATGGAAATGTGCTATCAAAAAGAGCGAATTATGAAACTGCCAATCAGCAGGAACAATAGATAATAAAACACCTGTTAATCCACCACCAACAAATGTAAAGATCATACCCATGCACCAAAGCATAGGAGGCTCAAAGCGAATCCGACCTCTATACATCGTAAGCAGCCAATTAAAAACTTTTACACCGGTTGGAACTGCAATAATCATCGTAGCAATACTAAAGAAGGTATTTACAGCTTCACCCCCACCCATTGTGAAGAAATGATGGCCCCAAACAAGAAGCGAAAGAATCAAAATAACCAACATGGCCCATATCATTGAAGTATAACCAAAGAGGCGTTTTGAAGAAAAAGTTGATACAACTTCAGAAACAATTCCAAAAGCAGGAACAACCAAAACATAAACCTCAGGATGACCAAAAACCCAAACATAGTTAATCCATACCATCGGATTTCCGCCACCAACATTGGTAAAGAAATTCATGTTCAAATAACGATCACATGCCAAGAGTGCAAATGCTACAGCCAAAACAGGATAAATGACTACAATAAGAACATTGCTGACAAAAGCACTCCAACAAAAAATAGGCATTCTCATCATTGTCATTCCAGGAGCACGCATTTTAATTATCGTTGCAATAAAATTCACTGATCCCATTGTTGTTGCAATACCAGAAAGCTGAAGTGACCATAAATAATAATCTACCCCTGTATCTGGACTCGTTTGCAATTCTGTAAAAGGTGGATACATCAACCAACCACCACGACCAAAATTCCCAACACCTAGGGATATGTTAATCAATATCGCCCCTGCAGCCGTAATCCAAAAACCTAGATTATTTGCAAAGGGAAAAGCAACATCACGCGCACCAATTTGAAGTGGTATAAGATAATTAAAAAGACCAAATAAAATAGGCGTGGCCATGAAAAAAATCATGATCGTACCATGCGCCGAAAAAATTTGATCAAAATGCTCAGGGGGCAAATAACCTGCTGTTTCACTCCCAAGAGCTAAAGCTTGATGCGTTCGCATCATAAGTGCGTCCGCAAAACCGCGAACAAGCATAATAATTCCAAGAACGATGTACATAATACCTATGCGTTTATGGTCAACCGTTGTAATCCAATTTCGCCATAGAATCCCCCACCACCCAAGTACTGTTAGAGCAATAACAGCAATTAAACCAACCAAAACAATCGCAATACATGTATACAAAACGATCGGTTCATGTGCAAGCGCATGAAAAGCACCTGCCGTAGGATCTGTAAGTCTTCCAAACATTTCTCAACCCATTTCAAATGAAATTCAAGTTTAAAAGAAACCTTTGTTAAAAGGGCTCTTTACTTTATTGACTCTGTTAAATAACATCAGGATCAAATACTGAACATAGTGCACCCCATAGCGTCTGAGCAGCAGCACGTTTCATTAAATCTTCATTACATACCGTCTTTTCATCGACACATCGATTAACAACACGATAGTAAAGCCGCTTCTCAACAGGTGCAAAATAACGAACTTCAGCATCTTTTTCCTTCGCAGCAATATCACCCATACGAGGCGCAATAGAAAGTTGACGATAAGATGAACGATCAAGTACTCGACCATTAGCCCGAGCTTTTACAATCCAATCCTCAAAATCCTGCAAAGACACAGAATGCCACTTAAACCGCATACCCGAAAAACCATCACCACTATAATTTGCTGAGGCCCCTTTGAATACTCCTTGCTCTTCAGCGACCAAATGCAACTTAGCATTCATCTGCGGCATAGCGTAAAGAACTGTACCCAATTTGGGAACCCAAAAAGCATTGACAGAATTCTCTGACGTCAATTGCAATAAAACTTGACGTCCTTCAGGCGCATAAATCTCATTAATCGATGCAACACCGTATTCAGGATAAATAAAAAGCCATTTCCAATCAAGAGCAACAGCATCAATCTGTAATGGCTTTCCTTCACCTACAACTTCCACTGGAAGAGGATTTGTAGGTTCAAGCTTATAGGTATAATAAGCTGTTAATGAACCTAAAACCATTACAATTACAACTGGAATACCCCACATCAATGCTTCAATTTTATTTGAATGTGCCCAATCAGGAGAATAGTCCGCTTTCATATTCGATGCACGATATTTTATAGCTAAAAATACCACACTCACCATAACTGGGATAACAATACAAAGCATCACCACCACACAAACAACGATCAAAATGAGCTGTTGACGTGCAACATAACCTGATGGCTGCATAACATCAATTTTACAACCAGACAAAAGCAGTGCTCCCCCTAAAATCACAAGCATTTCTAATTGTCTAACAAAGCTTTTCATCTCTATTTACCCCCGTCATACGCACTAAAAACTGTCATAAATATATACCTCACATTGTACAGATTTGAAAATAATTATCAAGAGAATTAAATGCCTATATTACTCTTATTAAACGCTTACTCTTTACCTATCACAATTTAATTGTTTTGCTTAATTGTTTTGCAATATACTCAAGTGCAAACCGATATCCATCACCTCCACACCCAGTTATAATAGCGTCTACACCTGCAGATGTATAAGAATGGTGACGAAAAGCTTCACGCTGATAAATATGAGATAAATGAACTTCTACTTTCGGCCCTGAAAACATTTTTAGGGCATCAAGAAGTGCAACAGATGTATGACTGTAAGCCGCTGGGTTAATGATCAATCCAGAACTTGCCTCTATTGCTTCTTGTATCCATGCCACTAATTGCCCTTCATAGTTACTTTGATAAAAATTTATTATAATATCATTTTTTTTTGCCCATTCTCTGCATCTTTTTTCAATATCTTCTAGAGTTTCAGTTCCATAAATTTCTGGCTCACGTTGACCTAGAAAATTTAAATTAGGACCATTTAAAATCGTTATTATCTCTGACATAGCAAGCCTTTTCTTTCAGACCTATCACTTATTAAAAAAATATTTAGCATGTTTTTACGGCAATAAAGCTCCATCCTTAATCTCAAAGAATTCTGCGCGTCCTTTTAAGTCATCAAATAAAAGACGATCTGTTCCTGTCATAAATGTTTGTACAGCTAAATCATCAAGAATATCAAATAGAGCAGCACGTCGATGCGAATCAAGATGGGCAGCCATTTCATCAAGAAGAAGAATGGGAGATCTTTCCGACATCATACCTGTTAGACGTGCATGACACAAAACTAAACCTGTTAGCAGCGCTTTTTGTTCACCTGTTGAACAAGATGTTGCTGCTCTATTTTTATCAGCATAAAAAACCTGCAAATCTGCACGATGTGGTCCTTCTAACGTCCGACCAGCAGCACGATCCATTGCGCGATTATGCCGCAATCGATCACAAAATTGTTCTTCAACTTCAGTTGCTGATATTTCACTAAGAGCTGTTTCTAAAAAACCATCAATTTGCAAAAAAGCTCGTGGAAAAGGTATCTGTGAGGGCATTTGTGTAAACATGTCATTTAAAAGACGAATAACATCAACACGCGCCGCAGAAATAGCTGTCGCCAATTCTGCCATTTGCTTTTCTAAAGCATCAAACCAAGCACAATCTTCATTTCCATCTAAAAACAAACGATTACGTGCGCGCATAGCTCTATCATAATCGGCTATGCGGCGCCTATGCAAGGGATCAATCGCCAAAACCATACGGTCCAAAAAACTACGGCGCTCAAGTGAAGGACCTGTAAAAAGACCATCCATAGACGGTGTTAGGACACTAATATGACAATAATCTGTTAGGCAATCACTCGACTCATTCACACCATTAATATGGACCTTTCGACTGTTATCGCTAACCTCAAAAGCTGTACCAATCTTTACTTCACCATAAAGAGCGCATTCAAGACGCGCAAATACAACAAATCCTCCACCACCACCATCTACAAAACTAACGTCAGAATAAACAGCACGCCGCAAACCACGACCAGGAGAAAGAAAAGATAACGCCTCTAAAAGATTCGTCTTACCAGCACCATTATGGCCAGTAAAAACCACATGCTGACCAGAAAAATGAATATTGAAAAAAGAATAATTGCGATAACGTAAAAGCTTCAGCTGCCTCACTGCCACTTTGTGCACATGACTGGCCATGCATTGCAAAACAACGGCCCCTAAACGCGAATAGGCATCAGTACATAGAGCACATCCGCATCATCATTATCACGAATCAGAGCTGGTGCTCCAGCCTCAGCCAACATAAAAACCATCTCATCACTTGAAAGCTGCCCAGCAATATCCAAAAGATAACGTGAATTAAATCCTATCTCAAGCGGTTCAGATGCATAAGTTACTGATAATTGATCTTCTGCACTGCCCGAATCTGGGCTATTAACAACAAGCCTTAACTGTCCATGCTCAATCGTTAATTTAACTGCACGCCCCCGATCACTTGAAATCGTTGAAACACGATCAACTGCAGAAGAAAAGTCCTGCCTATTAACAATTAATTCTTTATCATTTCCAAGAGGGATAACACGTTGATAATCTGGAAATGTTCCATCAATTAATTTTGATGTAAAAATCACAGAGCCTATAGAAAAACGAATTTTTGTCTCCGAAAGCTCTATACATACATCGCTATCATTTTCTTCTGAAAGAAGTTTTTGCAATTCTCCTACAGCTTTACGGGGAACAATAACACCAGGCATTCCCTCAACTCCCAAAGGAGCTTCCATCTCAACTTGTGCCAAACGATGACCATCAGTTGCAACCAAACGCAATTTCAAAACACCATCATTAATAATATGGAAATAAATACCATTAAGATAATAACGGGTTTCTTCAGTAGAAATGGCAAATTGTGTACAATCAAGTAAATGTTTTAAGCCTGATGCCGATAAAGAAAAACGATAACCAAATTGCCCAGGAAGCGACTCTGGAAAGTCTGCCTTCGGAAGACATTGAAGCTGAAAATGTGCACAACCCGAAACAACGGACATTGTACCTGCTTGATTCTCATCGAGGGATAATACAACTTCATTGCTATCAGGAAGTTTTCGAATGATATCATAGAGCAAATGTGCCGGAACAGTTGTTGCTCCAGCTTGTTTAACATTAACTGCAAAAGATTCCATAACCTCTAAATCAAGGTCTGTTGCTTTTAACTGTACACGGCCATTTTCTGCATCAATCAACACATTCGATAAAATAGGAACAGTATTACGGCGCTCTACCACACGGTGAACCCGACCAAGAGACTTGAGAAATTGACTGCGATCAACTGTAATCCGCATAAAAGCCCCGTATGATTTACTAAAAACTATAAGAATTCTTTAGACTTAAAGAATAGACCCTCTTTAAGAATCGCCTGCTAGAGTTTATTAAACCTCTCTTAAAATGGCAAGTCACTCCTGCATAAGAAAAAATAAATCTTTTCATTAAATTCTTTAAAGTCTCTCCAAAGAAAGAAACGATAAACACTATACAGCCTGTTCTCCAATCAACCGCTTAAGCAACTCAAGTTCCTTAGCCAAGGTCTGATCACCACAAACCAAATCTTCAATTTTACGCACAGCGTGTAAAACTGTTGTATGATCACGCCCACCAAAACGGCGCCCAATTTCTGGTAATGAGCGAGGAGTTAATACTTTTGCTAAATACATTGCAACTTGCCGTGGCTTCACAACCGTACGTGTTCGACGATTAGATAACAAGTCCTGTTTAGAAACATTATAATGGCGTGCTACCGTACGCTGAATTTCTTCAATCCGAATACGCTTAGGTTCACCAGGACGTGTCAAATGACCTAATAACTCATCAATCCGCTCTAAAGATAAATCAGACTCAAAAGATTGACGAAACAAGAGCTGATTAAACGCACCTTCAATATCACGCCCCGACCCTAAAACCGTTTTCGCAATATATTCCAAGATATCATCAGAAATTGATACCATGCCATCATCTTGTTGTGCCACCTTCAACCGCTGGCGCAACATTTGCAAACGCATTTCATAATCTGGTGCTTCAATTTCAAGAGCTACCCCTCCCTGGAGACGAGAGCGAACGCGAAGATCAAGCGATTCTAATTCTGCTGGTGGACGATCTGCAGCGACAACAACCTGTTTTGCACTATCAAGCAACATATTAAGCAAATGGCAAAACTCATGTTGTATCGACTTACCCTGCAAAAACTGCATATCATCAATAATCAAAAGGTCGATATCACGAAGCTGTTCTTTAAAAGAAAGAGCATCATTATCACGAATAGCTGTTGCAAAACGCCACATAAAATATTCAGCAGTTAAATAAATAACGCGCGCAGACGTTAAACGCTTCAATGCAGAAGCAGCAATCGCTTGAAGCAAATGTGTTTTTCCTAAGCCAACAGATGCGTGAATAAAAAGAGGATTAAAACGTAAGGCACTTTTATGCCCCTCTGCAATGGAACGCGCAGCTGCTAAAGCAACACGATTAGAAGCCCCCTCAACAAAACTTTCAAAAGTATAGCGAGAATCAAGTGGAGATCCAAAAACTCCCGTTTGAGAATTCTTAACTGAATGCTCTGCGCAACTTTCAACAAAAGATGAAGTCGCCTGCTCCTCTAGCACAACAGGAGGAACACTTCTTTTACAAACGACATCTCTTGAAACGCGTTCCATACCACGAACAATAACTTCAACACGAAGAATTGCTGAATTCTCTTGTTTCCATAAATGAGTCAAAAGAGAACCATAGTGATTATTAATCCATGAACGTAAAAAAGCAGTAGGAACAGAAAGCTTTACAAGAGTATGACTATATTCAGCAAGCTTCACACGTCCAAACCAACTGGTATAAGCCTCAACACCAACCTGCACCTTTAATTGCGCCATAACACGTATAAAAGCCGCCGCACTTTCCTCCTCTGAAACAATAGAATGCCCTATAGAAGCATTTCTACAAACGTTCTCATCACTTTCCGTCATCCTATTCTTTATTATGTTCTCTACCGACAGGATATTTACCGAAACCCTTTTAAAGGAACTAGCTTTAGAGTTCAATTTATCCACCATCTTCCATCCTGATAAAAATAAAATTTTGTCCTGCCAAACAACTAAAATAAATCTAGCGAAGGCAAAACGCCCTACCCCAAATAAGATTACTCACCCTCCCCTAGGATAGCCTCATCACAACCCTACTAACAAAGATGACCAATAAGATTTACTTGCACTCATGATATGACCCACCCTTCTAAAATGGTAAACATATCCATTAAGAAAACTAAAAAACCGTCAGAAAACCTCTCCAACACAAAAGTTTCGAAAAGCCTAAATCAAAACATCTTGTATTCAACAAAATACAGAATAATGCGCTGATGTGACCCCTTCATGCTTCTTAGTCTTCATAAGAACCATACAAAACAGCAGAGGTAAAATGCAAGAGGTCAAAATAAAATCAAAAAACCCGAAAAAAATGCTTATATTAATGAGGACTGAAAAAAATATTGATTCAATTCATTTTTTTTCTCTAAATTTACCAATAATTAAAGAATCTCTTCAGATTAAAAAAAAAAAAATAAAATGCTTGACAAAAAAGACTCTGTACAAATCCACAAAGCTTGTGGATAACCATACCTCCCTCTATAAACTTTCTCTCCTTTTTCAAGTGGAGAATCATTATCGATTCTTATTTTCAATAGAAACTTTTGAAATAATAAACAAAAAGCCAGCATCCTATGGATACTGGCTTTGTTCTCAATTAAAGGAGAAAAAGCTTAAACGCTGAGAGCCTTCAAACGTTTAGCTAAACGCGATACTTTCCTCGCAGCAGCATTTTTATGAAAAACCCCTTTAGAAACTGCACGCATAATTTCAGGCTCAAAATTCTTAAATGCAATCTCTGCAGATGCCTTATCGCCACCCGCTAAAGCATCATCAAACTTACGTATAAAAGTACGAACGCGTGAACGGCGGGCCTTATTAACCTGTGTGCGCGCCGCAACCTTGCGCACCGCTTTTCGAGCAGAAGGTGTATTCGCCATAAATATAATCTCTCTTTCAACACCTTGGTAAAATGAGTCTCAATAACAACTCTACCAATATAAATAAATCCAACCCAAGCAAAACTATAAAGCTGCCTATAACCGTGTGGGTTATAGCGCAATCCTAAAGCTAACGTCAATTAGATTTTCAAAGATAGCCATAAAAAAACGAAGCCAAACTCTTTGATCCGCAACTTTATAGCTTAATAATAGATATTCCTTAACAAACAAAAGAATTTAAACGGCTAACTTACGCAAGACATATTGCAAAATTCCACCATGATGCAAATAATCTAGCTCATCTTCAGTATCAACACGGCATAATAATGGAACGGTTTTTACCGTACCATCAGAAAAAGTAATTTTCGCTACAGTCTTTTGACGAGGTTTCAAGTTATGAATCCCTTCAATTGTCACCTTTTCATCTCCCTTTAAGCCTAAAGATTTCCAACTTAGCCCCTCCTCAAAAACAAAAGGGACAATGCCCATACCAACAAGATTAGAGCGATGAATCCTTTCAAAAGACTGCACAATCACTGCTTTGACACCAAGAAGATTGGTCCCCTTGGCAGCCCAATCGCGGGATGATCCATTACCATATTCAATACCTGCAAAAACAACGAGTGGAATACCTTCTTGTTTATACGCCATTGCTGCATCGTAAATGGTTTGTTCTACCGCTGACGGATAATGAACCGTATAACCTCCTTCTCGACCATTTTCCCCTAACATGAAATTACGAATGCGAATATTGGCAAAGGTCCCACGCACCATAACTTCATGATTCCCACGACGCGTTCCATACTGATTAAAATCAGCCACTTTAACACCATGATCCATTAAATATTTTCCGGCAGGAGAAGCTGCTTTAATAGAACCAGCAGGAGAAATATGATCCGTCGTGATTTTATCACCAAATAAACCTAAAATCCGTGCATCTTTAATATCTGGTAAGATATCAGGTGTTTTCTGCATATCATCGAAATAAGGTGGATTGCGTACATAGGTGGATTGCTCATCCCAAGAATAGGTAGAACCCGTAGGAATCTGAACTTTTTGCCAATTTTCATCTCCCTTAAAAACATCTGCATACTTTTCGGCAAAAACCTTCCGCGTGACATTTTTTTCGATAAACTCCTGTATTTCTTGAGAAGTTGGCCAAATATCTCTCAAATAAATGGGGTGGCCATTTGAATCTTCACCTAGAGGCTCCTTGGTTAAATCTTTACACACCGTCCCGATGAGCGCATGTGCAACAACTAATGGTGGTGAAGCTAAATAATTCGCTTGCACATCAGGGGAAACACGCCCTTCAAAATTACGATTTCCTGAAAGAACCGCAGATGCAATTATACCATTGTCATTAATCGTTTTGGAAATAGCTGGATGCAAAGGACCAGAATTCCCAATACATGTTGTGCACCCAAATCCTACTAAGTTAAATCCTAATGCATCTAAATCTTTTTGCAGACCCGAATTTTGAAGGTAAGCTTCAACGACTTGTGAACCAGGTGCAAGAGAAGTTTTTACCCATGGTTTACTCTTAAGACCCTTTGCCACAGCATTTCGTGCCAAAAGACCCGCTGCAATAAGAACACTTGGATTCGATGTATTCGTACACGACGTAATCGCAGCGATCACCACATCACCGTGACCAAGCGTATATTCTTCACCCTCAACCTGATAACGCTTATCTTGTCCAGAAGTCTTCTTATAGTCTTCGACCAATGCCTTCTCAAAACCCTGCCCAACATTTTCCAATGCAATACGTCCTTCAGGACGTTTAGGACCAGCCATAGAAGGGACAACGGTTCCCATATCTAATTCAATTGTATCACTAAAAATGGGATGAGCCACCATTTCATCATGCCACATCCCTTGTGCTTTGGTGTAAGCCTCCACTAAGGCAATCCGACTTTCATCACGCCCTGTCATATTGAGATAACGCACTGTCTCCTTATCAATTGGGAAAAAACCACACGTTGCTCCATATTCAGGTGCCATATTTCCAATCGTTGCCCGATCAGCAAGCGTCATATGCTCCAAACCAGGACCAAAAAACTCAACAAATTTACCGACAACACCCTTCCGACGTAGCATTTGGGTCACCGTTAATACGAGATCGGTGGCTGTTACACCTTCCTTAAGTTTACCTGTTAGACGAAAACCAATCACTTCAGGTAACAACATAGAAACAGGTTGGCCTAACATTGCTGCTTCTGCTTCAATACCACCAACACCCCAACCTAAAACCCCTAAACCATTTACCATAGTCGTATGCGAATCAGTTCCCACACAGGTGTCAGGATAAATCGTCTCACAGCCCTCTTCATTCTTCATCCATACACATTGTGCTAAATATTCTAAGTTAACCTGATGACAAATCCCTGTTCCTGGAGGAACAACGCGAAAATTTTGAAAGGCTTGTTGCCCCCATTTAAGGAAACGATAGCGTTCACCATTGCGTTCATATTCATGCTCAACGTTTTCCTTAAAAGCCATGGAATTGCCAAAAGCATCAACAATAACTGAGTGATCAATGATGAGATCAACGGGAATGAGAGGATTAATTTTTTCAGCGTTACCGCCAAGTTTAACCATAGCATCACGCATTGCAGAAAGATCAACAACTGCTGGAACACCTGTAAAATCCTGCATAAGAACACGTGCAGGACGGTAAGCAATTTCTGCCCCAGCGCTCCCTTTGTCGTTTAACCACTTAGCAACATTGAAGATATCCTCTTTTTTAACTGTGCGACCATCTTCGAATCGCAATAAATTTTCGAGAATAACTTTCATCGAAAACGGTAAACGAGAAACACCTTCAAGTCCGTTCTTCTCCGCTTCAATCAAGCTATAATAAGTATATTCTTTGCCACCAACATTTAATACTCTACGACAATTAAAGCTATCAATTTGAGTCATGACTGTCCACCCTCATACTATAACCACCCAATTTCTAGGAATGAACAACACAAACTACGAGTCAAGGTCGCAGCTTGAGCGCAGACGCAATTACCTCCGCCATCCATTTCCCCCTCCACCCTCTAGGCATAATGCGGAAATCAGCGCCAGAAACCATTTTACACCAGATATTGATGTAAGGTATCCCTTATAGAACTATTTCTAGAACTATTCTAGGTACAATTGCATAAAAAATGTGTTTTTTATTCTATAATGCAATAAAGAATATGAAAATAAAAACAAAATAGGCAATCACATGGTGTTATCAGGCAAAGATTTAGCCGCTTACAGAAACGAGGAAATTCTGTTTCAAGGTCTTTCTTTTTGTTTATTTTCACAGCAACTTATGACAATCACCGGTCCTAATGGTATCGGAAAGTCTACATTACTCCGAATCATTGTCGGTCTTCTTGAGGCTGC
This sequence comes from Bartonella sp. AP21QHHD, assembly GCF_042196205.1. Classification (NCBI taxonomy): domain Bacteria; kingdom Pseudomonadati; phylum Pseudomonadota; class Alphaproteobacteria; order Hyphomicrobiales; family Bartonellaceae; genus Bartonella; species Bartonella sp. AP21QHHD. The sequence continues at coordinate 35,973 of NZ_JBHIPT010000011.1, forward strand.
TGAAGGTCATATAATACTTAAAGACCATGATCAAATATACCCTGTTGCAACTGCTTGTCATTATCTTGGTCCTCAAAATGCTATGAAACCTCTCTTATCTGTCATTGATAATTTGCAATTTTGGGCAGATTTTTACGGTCAACATTTACGTTTTGCGCATGAAGCTCTTGCCGATATTGGTCTTTCTAACCTTGAACATTTACCCTTTAACGCTCTGTCAACTGGACAACAAAGACGCGTAGCTATTGCTCGCCTTTTGCTCTCCTATCGTCCTCTTTGGATTTTAGATGAACCAATATCTGGGCTTGATAACCATGCTCAAAAACTCCTCGCTCGTATTTTCCAGCGTCATCTCAATCAAGGTGGTATGATTATCGCTGCAACTCATAATTCCATAGGCATTCCAGAAAACCATAAAATCGCTCTGGAAAAATTTTTACCTCTCTAGGAGAGAATAAAATGAAAGCACTGTTCTGGCGTGATCTTAAACTATTATTAGCGCTACAAGCCACTTCACTAACAGGATTATTGTTTTTTATCGCTGTTGTTGTCATAACCCCCTTTGCCATTGGACCAGATCCCAAAACTCTTGCACAAATAGGACCAGGTATATTGTGGTTTGGAGCCCTTCTTGCAGGACTCCTCAATCTGAACAAACTTTTCCAAATCGATCGCGATGATGGTAATCTCGACCAATTTATCCTTTCAGGAAAAAGACAAAGTTTTACACTAATTGTCTTTACAAAATGTCTTGCCCATTGGGTAGGAACAATGCTTCCTCTTATTTTTGCCACACCTATTTTAGCCCTCATGCTCCATTTAGATGTAGTAATAACTTTTACAACAATACTTACCCTTTTATGCGGAACACCAGCTATTATTTTTATTGGTGCTATAGGCGCTGCACTCGCAACCTCATTGTTGCACAGTACTTTGCTTATTTTTATCATTATCTTGCCGTGGATCATTCCAATTATGATTTTTGGTGTTTCCGCTGCTACAGCCCCAATAAACCCAAATACCTCTTTTCTCACTTCTCTAGCTCTTCTCAGCGCTTTTTCACTTCTTTTGAGTCTCTTTAGCTCTTTTGTTGCTGCGATAACGCTTAAACTTTTATCAGAATAATAAAAGATGATTGCCGCATAGCAAAACTCTGCCTATTATGAATTTTATGAATAAACTATCTCGTACATATAAAATCAGGTTACTCCCTGCAAGTTTCACCCTTTTCATGAAAATAAGCAGAGTCGTCTTACCTTGGTTGGCCGGCATAACATTGTGTTTCCTTATCTTAGGGCTTATTCTAGTGATGCATTCCCCTGATGACTATCAACAAGGCATTACTGTTAAGATTATGTACCTTCATGTACCCTTTGCGTGGTTGTCTACATTCTGCTATGTAACGATGAGTGCAGCGGCTTTAGGAAATCTGATTTGGAAATATCATCTTGCTGATGTAGCACTTAAATGTGGAGCGCCTATTGGGGCAATTTTTACCGCCTTGGCTCTCATGACAGGAGCGCTTTGGGGGCGACCTACATGGGGAACATGGTGGGTCTGGGATGCACGATTAACATCAGTTTTAATTCTGCTTTTTATCTATCTCTCCATTATCCTGCTTGGGCGTGCTTTTGACAACCAAGTAAAAGCCGCTCGTGCTACTGCAATTCTTACACTTGTTGGATTTGTTAATATCCCTGTTATTAAATTTTCCGTTAATTGGTGGAATACATTGCATCAACCAGCATCATTGTTACGTGCTGGAGGATCAACAATCGACAATGCTATGTTATGGCCCCTTATAACAATGCTCTTTTGTTTTATCTTTATGTTTATTGTGCTTTATTTGATGGCTATGCGAAATGAAATCAATCGTCATTATATCCGAATACTTCAGATTAAAAAATCCCGTCGTGCACAACAACAGGACGCTTCATCATGCTCGACCTAAATGGCATCCACAGCGGACTTTTAGGAAATCTATCTCAGAAAATTGATTTTTTCCTTAGCACCCTTAAACACGAGCAAATTGTTGTTTTAAGCTATGTGCTTTCTGCAATATCCCTCTTATGTCTTATTGGATATATTCTTTGCAAAGCTCTATACCAAAAAAAAATTCTCCAACAACTAAACAAAAAAGAGCTGTCACAAAAAGAAAAGTATAATGAAAAACATCCCTCCAAACTTAAAAAAAATATATCTTTGCCTGTTCTGCTTGTTTTTTTTGGACCATTTGTTCTTTTTCTTCTTCTCATGGTGCTTTTTTTCAACTTTATGGATAAAAAACACCTTCAAGATTCTTCTCTTCTCCCAAACGCATTGGCTGAAAAACCTGCTCCCAATATTCATCTTCCTCTTCTTGATAAAGAAAGTTATCTCAATTCAAAACAGTTTAAAGGACGTGTCACATTGGTCAATTTTTGGGGCTCTTGGTGTCTGCCCTGTCGCGAAGAACATCCTATTCTTATGCAAATTGCACAAGATAAACGTTTTGATCTGATTGGTATTAATTATAAAGATAATAAAACAAACGCTCTGCGTTTTTTAAACAGTTTTGGTAATCCTTTTAAATTTATTGGCTTTGATGTTTCAGGATATACAGCCATTGATTGGGGAATATATGGCCCCCCAGAAACCTTTCTCTTGAATAAAGAGAGCATCATTATTGCCAAACATGTTGGTCCCTTAACATGGCAAATTTATCAAAAAAAAATTCTACCAAAAATTGAACAAGCGATTATGACAGAAGAAAAATAAAATAATGCAGGTTTGTAAAAACATAACGTTTTATCATGCTATGTATGCTATTTTATTTATACGGACCCGCATTCTTCTTAGAAAAATTTTACAAGAGTATTACCATTGTTGATTCAAAAACATGTGTAAAGAAATATCTGTGTAGGAGCTTTATTTTTGATTACTTGGACAAAAACAATATTGCTATAGAACCATCGTTAGATTAGTGACAGCAACCAACTATTATTTTCAAAGTCATATAGGTCTTCGCTTTTTATCTAAAATGCACATTGTTATGAGGGGACTTCACCACTATTCTCATCTTTTTTATAAAATAACAAACCCGTTCCTTCGCAGCGTCATTGTTATATTTATTCCCATTACACTATCTGTTCGTAATAGACTCTATAAAGTCCATATTGAGTCTATACATTCTTATTCTATCGATAATTTCTCTTATGATTATAACTAATGAGCTTTTTTGACTCTTAATAAGATAAATTCGAGTAAGAAAATATGACTACAATCAAAAAATCTCATTTAACAGAGAAGATAAGTTATGAATACATAATCAATCTATCAATGAACATTATAAAAGAATTCATTGTAAGAAATAAACTTTTGAGATGTAAAAAGTATAAAAGAAGCTTTTTCGAGAGGAGAAAATATATTTTACAGAGAACTCTTTTTTAAGCACTCTATAACGTAATTACTGATCTCAACAGAAAAATCACTCGTATACATTAAAAAACTCTAAGACAAAAAATATTCTAGAAGTTCATATGAGCTTATGCGTAAACTTTTATGACGCAAATAAAATAGGCTTTTGTTGCAATCATCATTTTTTATGAAAAATATTTGATTATGTTTTTTCTTCTAAAAATTCTTGCGGTGTAAAACAATATGTTTTTGAGCAAAATTCACATGTGACTGAAATATATTTATTTTTAACCATTTTATTGCGTTCATCAATAGAAAAGCCTTCTAGGATTCCTTTAATTTTTTCGTGTGAACAAGAACATTGATCGACAAGAGAAAAAGGGTTAAAAACTCTAATACCTTGTTCATGAAAAAGACGGAACAAGAGCTGTTTACTACCGACTTGGGGATCTGTTAATTCTGAACTTTCAATCGTTGCCATGAGTATTTTAGCTTCCTGCCATTGGTTATCCAATTGGGTATGAGTTTTCGTTTCTTCTCGCTTTTGATGAGGGGCATCTATTTTATGATGAGACGATTCTTGGGGTAAAAGTTGGATCAAAATACCTCCAGCTCGCCAGCTTTTCTGCTGTTTTCCTTGTTGGTCACGATTAATTAATATAGCAACAGCCAGACGGATATCGGTAGGAATTTGTTCTGATTGATCAAAATAAATACGAGAAGCTTCTTGTAAATTTGATCCATCTAATGCAACTATCCCTTGATAGGGTTGCATATGGGGACCTTGATCAATTGTGAAAGCTAAAGTGCCTTTTCCTAAAAGTGTTTCTGAAGAGGTTTGACCATTGTCTATGGCTTGTTTAAGCTGTTCTTTATCAAAACGAGCGTATCCACGTAAACTTGAAGGAGGCAAAAAATCGCACACCAACATATTAACTGGTCCATCGGAATGAGTTTGTAAAATAAATTTTCCCGTAAGTTTTAGAGAAGTTCCAAACAGAACCGTTAAAAGTAAAGCTTCTGCTAGAAGATAAGAAACCGGTTCAGGGTATTGATGTCTGTTAAGAATAGAATTTAAAGTTTCCCCAAGTTGTACGGCACGTCCACGGATATCAAGTTCTTCAACTTGAAAGGGAATAACACTATCATCTTCATGCAAGAAGTTGTTGTTGGGAGAGGCTTCATCTTTAGCTTGTTCACTCATAGCTTTGCCTTTTTTATATAATTTGTTGTAGGGAGGCTATTGTGGAGAGAAAAACGCATCTTGTAAACACCAAGAAAGAATTGCTTTTTGAACATGAAGACGATTTTCAGCCTCATCGAAAACAACGGAGTGCGGTCCATCAATCACAGAATCAACAACTTCTTCACCGCGATGAGCAGGAAGACAATGCATAAAAAGAGCATCAGATTTTGCTAATTTCATGAGAGATTCATTGACTTGATAAGGCTGAAAAGTAGAACGACTGCGAGCACGAAATTCTTGTCCCATGGAGACCCATGTATCGGTCATAATACAATCAGCATCTTGAGCCGCTTTTTGGGGATCATGGGTTAGCATAAGATGTGCTCCCCGCTCACGTGCCCAATGTACAAATTGTTCCTGTGGTTCACTGCCCTTTGGTGTGGCAATACGCAAATGAAAACCAAAAAGAGCTGCAGCTTCAATTAAGGAATGAAGCACATTATTACCATCCCCCATCCACGCAAATATTTTGCCAGCAATTGGCCCTCTATGTTCCTCATAGGTTAAGATATCTGCTAGAATTTGGCAAGGATGTGTATCATCTGTAAGGGCATTAATGACAGGAATTTGTGCATATTGTGCCAATTCGAGCATACGTTGGTGTTTCGTTGTTCGCAATATCACAATATCCACAAAACGGGATAAAACGCGCGCCGTATCAGCTATGGTTTCACTATGACCAAGTTGCATCTCTGAACCCGTGAGCATGATTGTATCTCCGCCAAGCTGGCGCATACTGATATCGAATGAAATACGGGTTCGTGTGGATGGTTTTTCAAAAATCATCGCAAGTGTTTTACCTATAAAAGGTTTTGAACCTTTTCCTGCTTTAAAAGATGCTTTAAGGATCTTTGCATAATCGATCAGTGCACGTGCTATTGCTGGCGTTAAAATGGATAAGTCCGTGAAATGACGAAGAGCATTTGTCATGTGTGTGATATTTGTCTTTCTTTGTTTACTTGTGAAAGATACGCTATTGCTTTTTCAATACGATGTAAACTTTCATCTATTTCTTCTTCCCTAATGATAAGAGGAGGCAATAAGCGCACAACGTTGTTGTTGGCTGCAACGCTTAAGAGATATTCATTTTCCAAAGCATTAACGACAAGATTTGAAGGTACAATACACTGAATACCCAACATAAGCCCCATCCCCTGAACTGCGCAGATAATATCAGGATAGATATTGAGAATGTGCAAAAGTCCACTTTTTAGTTTATCCCCCATACGCTGAACATGGTTAAGAAAACTTGGCTCTAACAAAACATCAAGAACACTATTTCCTACAGCCATTCCAAGAAGATTTCCTCCAAAGGTTGAGCCATGTGTCCCAAGTGTCATGCTTTTTGCAACTTTATCCGTTGCAAGGCAAGCACCTAATGGAAATCCCCCTCCTAATCCTTTTGCGAGGGTAAGAATATCAGGCGTGATATCACTCCATTCATAAGCAAAAAGCTTTCCTGTTCGTCCTATACCCGTTTGGACTTCATCTAAAATCAATAACAGACCATTATCATCGCATATTTTGCGCAAAAATCTTAAATATTCATGAGGGACCGTTCGTATTCCTCCTTCTCCTTGAATAGGTTCAATAAGAATAGCGGCGGTATTTTTATTAATAGCGTTACGCAAAGCGACTTCATCACAAAAAGGTACTTGAATAAATCCACCAGCTTTAGGTCCAAAGCCTTCAAGATATTTTTCATGCCCAGTCGCAGCAAGTGCAGCAAGTGTACGTCCATGAAATGCCCCTTCAAAAGTAATTATTTCAATGCGTTCTGAATGACCAGCAGCATAGTAATAATGGCGTGCCGTTTTGAATGCGCACTCCAATGCTTCAGTACCTGAATTGCAGAAAAAAACCTTATCCGCAAAACTATTTGCACAAAGCCGCGTGGCAAAAGATGCCTGTTCAGGAGATTGAAAAATATTAGAAATATGCCAAAGTTTTTCAGCTTGTATTTTGAGCGTATCAATCAATTTTGGATGTGAATACCCTAATGCGTTAACAGCAATACCAGATGTGAAATCAAGATAATGTTCTCCTTTATCGGAAATAAGCCATACACCATGCCCTTGTTCAAAATGCAAATTTCGTCTTGCGAAGCATTCATAAAGTGGTTGTATAGAGACGGCATCCATCATAATTCCCTTTATATTTTAGTCTTTTCAATATATATATATATACAAAGCAACACTACAAATAAAACAGCATGGTATATTTCGTTACGGTGCTTTCAACATTTCATTACGATTAGTGATTACACCTATAGAATAGATCATTACACCAATTGAAAAAAAGTCAATGAAGGTTCTACAAATAAGCATTTTGGGAAAAAGCCTTAAACAAAAGTGAAAGTTTAACCTATGATTGATTTGCAAGTTGGGGAAAACATTCTAAATAAACTCTTTAAGAGGTAAAGACTCTTGTCATAGAGTGAGTGCATATTGTAATTTACAATATAATAAGCAAGATGATGTGTTTTGATTTGTAAATCCACAGGTTGGATGATTTTTTTATGCTCACGTAGAGTGTAAAGTTCTTTCATTCAGCGTAATGAAAACATTATTTAAACATTTGAAGATGCAACGGGGGAGAGCATCTTAGTGACGTAATCGGAATGGAGTGCTGGTATGGGTTGGACATGTGAACGCGTTGAGCTTCTTAAAAAGCTTTGGAGTGAAGGGTTAAGTGCAAGTCAAATTGCTGCTCAATTAGGTGGGGTCAGCAGAAATGCAGTCATCGGCAAAGTACATCGATTAAAGTTACCAGGACGTGGTAAGACAGCACAAGGAAGCACGCGTGCGCAAAAAACTCCCGTGGGAAGTAGCAGCCCATCATCTCCACGTGTGCGTCGCAACACATCCACGGTATCGCCAATAAACACATCATCTGTAAGTATTGAAGAAACCGCTTTAAAGACAGAATTTGTAGTGGAAGATGTAAAAGAAGTTGATATGTCCACAAAATCCAATGTAGTTGTGCCTATATCACGTCAACTTAATCTTCTACAATTGAGTGAAAATACATGTAGATGGCCGGTTGGCGATCCATTATCAGCAGATTTTCATTTTTGTGGTGCAGATTCTGATGAAAATAGCCCCTATTGTGCCTTTCATGCTAAGCTAGCATTTCAACCAATATCTGAAAGACGTCGGATAAGAGTGTAATATCCTCAATTGAATCTCGTATTCTACGCCTTCTGCGCTTCGCTATTAAATTTTAATTATCGAATTATTATGAGAAAGAAATTTAATGGAGCTTTTAATAAATGAAAAAATTTCTTCATGAAACTATTCAACGAAACTGTATCTTTTGGTGCTATTGCGCAGCTGTGTGTTGTAAAGTTATATTCCTGTTTATTTTCACAATTTTCTTTAATTTAGTTGTACTGCTTTTAACACTATCCATAGTGACATCTTTTGAATAAGCTAGTTTCTCAATTTCTCATGTTTTTATTCTTCGTGTATTTATATAGAGTAATGCTGTGGTTTATAAAAATAATTTATCGCTTTGCAACCTGAATGAGATCCATTTATATCTCTCTCATTTTAAGTCCTCTTATATTGAAACAATCAAAATCTTTTGTTTGGGCGTCACGAGCGAGATGAGAACTGTAGAGAGTTAAAAACACTTAAAGAAAAGCATGCCTCTTATAAATGCTTTCAAGTGCCAAGGACTTAAAGGGTTGTTGCAACATTGGGAGATGGCAAAGTGTATGATGATGCCAGATTGCCCTTTTATTAAGTATAAAGATAGGGGGTGCTTCATGGATTTATCATTATACTCTTCACGAATGCCGTCGCAAAATAAGCTTGGGAGCGTTGAGAGATGTTTCTTTAAAACAAGCCTGTGAATATATGCAATTCAATATCATTCTGTTTTGCGTGAGGGATGTGCCCCGTTAAAGAATGCGATAAACAAAAGCGTGAAGCAATACGTAGAATGTAAAATAATATCTTTATAATTTTTTATAAAAAATTATAAAGAAGGGAATATTGTATTCAAGGCTCTTACGAAATATACAAAAACAATAAATTATAAGTATAAATAAATATAAAATCTAGAGCGACCACAATAACATCACTTTCCTTCTCCCGACACAAAACGGCGCAACCAAACATAAAGCGCACCTTCTCCGCCATGCTGACGCGCTGCTTGCTCAAACGCGTGGACATAATATCGAAAAGCTGGTGTTGATAACCAATACGGAACAAATCTATACAAAGCTCCATCGCTCCCAACGGATCGTCCTTTTCCTGTAATCACAAGGACATAACGCAATCCTCTCTGCTGAGAGGACTGTAGAAATTTTTTTAAGAAAAAATAAGCTTCTTCCTGTATATAACCATGGAGATCAAGACGCGCCTCAAGAGGACAACGACCTTGGGAAATTTTACGATATGCAACATGATCAAAGAAATGAATCTTTTGTGCTTGTGTAACTGACCTCTTTTCTCTTTTAATAATTGTCGAGGGTTGTTGATTTTCCTGAGACAATGAGGAGATTTGAGTTACAGGCTGTTTTTTATCATTAATATTTGCAATAGTTTCTGAAGCAGAAGAGAGCATCTTACCGTGAAGCGGTGTTATCGTACGACAAACCATCTCCCATAAAAGACGATCTTGTGAAGCCAATAAATCTCTTTTTTGTCTCCATTTACTTGAGGACATTTTAATTTCTCATAAATCATTGAATGCTTATGGAAGAAAAACAAAAAGTATTTTAATTTTCATTTTCTGTAGCAAAAAGCTTCCAGTTGGGATCTGACGATAAACTATTGCGAACAAAAGTCCAAATATCCCTGATTTCTACAATAGCATCAGGATCACCGTCTATACGCTCGCCCTGTTCATTATAAGTAACAGAAATCATCTCACTGACAATACGTATCGTTAAAAGTTCATCTTTTTCTTGTATTGCCGCCGCAACAAATTCGGCCTTATTAATTCCAACAAAAGTGAATTCTATTCTTTCTTTATTTTTTTCTCGTTGCTCAATAGCCATACAAAAGCTCTCAAAAACATCCTGACAAAGCAAGCTTTTAAGTTGATTGCGATCACCTTTGGCAAAAGCTGTTACAATCATTTCATACGCAATTTGTGCACCTTTTATAAAAAGTTGAGGAGAAAAATGAGGATCAATTCTATGAAATTCCCGCAAATTTTTATTCAAAACACTCCCCTCCGGTGAAATTTTATCAATTTCACTAAAGTCGTCTTTTTGTGAATTTTTCTGATGAGGGAACGAAACAATATTATCAGCCGTTTCTGCTTCAACTTGTTTTTTAGAACGTCGTGAATAAGGATCAAAGGGTGGCTTTTCAAACCCAATTCGTTTCCCTAATACATTACGGAGTTGCACAAAAATAACAACCATAACAACAAGAGCTATGACAAGTATAACGTCAAATTCCATAGGCGCTGTCAATCTCCAAAGCTTAAGTCTCTAATAAACATTGCAGTCAATACCATTTATCAATAAATATGTAAAATAAGGAATCTTATCATTCAAATATTTTTATAGATTTTGTATTTAAACGGAGTTCTCTTAAGAATTTCTCCCCCTACTCATCTAGAAGGAAACTTTCATGTGATAAAACTTTATTCTATAAATCCTCGTTTTTTTGTTGTTATCTTTCTTTGCATTCTTTTAATCGAGATTGCTGGTTTTATCTTTGTTGGTCAAGAAATTGGTATTTTGGCAACCTTGAGCTTGGTTATTCTCACAACCATAGTTGGGGTTGTTTTATTGCGAATTCAAGGGATTAGCCTCTTAAAAAATATACAAAATGAACTTATCCAAGGACGCACATTAGAGAATAATATTATTAATGATGCTTTCATCATGTTTAGTGCAATTTTACTTATTCTTCCCGGCTTTGTAACTGACCTTTTGGGAATATTACTTCTTATTAAACCAATTCGCTCTGTTGCTTGGCATTTCTTTGCATCATTAAAAAACAAAATGAATCCCAATACTAAAAGAAAAAATGACTCTGAAAAAATAATTGATCTAAAAGCAGAAGATTACACAATTCATGATACGACAGAATCTCCATGGCGCAAAAATGATGATAACCATTGAAATGCCTAAAAAATCTGTAACAAACTAAAAAAATATTCAAGATAAAGAGCGCATTTCTTGCAACCTTTTGCAAGGCGTGATAACCAATCTGGTCTTTAGATCTAAAATAAATATACATATTATAATGGAAGAGGTTTGTCGTATGGCCGAAGATGAAATGAATAACAGTGGTGGAGAGCCGGTTTTTGCTGTATTAACTCAATATTTAAAAGATTTATCATTCGAAAACCCTGGTGCTCCTCGTTCATTACGTGCACGTGAAAAATCACCACAAATTGATATCAATATTAACGTCAATGCTAACCCAATTGGTGATGACAATTATGATGTCGTTTTGTCTCTCTCCGTCAAAGCCAATGATGAAACTGAAACCTTATTTCATGTAGAACTTATTTACGGTGGTGTTTTTCACCTTAAAAACATTCCACAAGAACATGTTATGCCACTGGTCTTTATTGAATGTCCCCGTCTTTTATTTCCATTTGCTCGCCAAATTATATCTGATGCTACTCAAAGTGGTGGTTTTCCACCTTTGTGGATTGATCCTATTGATTTTGCAGCACTCTTCCAAAAGCGTCTTTCTGAAGAGCAAAAAGACAATCAAATACAGCCCTCTTAAAAAATTTATTTTTTTGCTATCAAAAAGCCCCTTGATATATTATTGGTATATTAGGGGCTTTTTTCCTTTAGACGACTTTTGCGGCATGATAAGCCGCAAGCATTGCAATATTGACAACATCTGTATCGCTCCCACTAAACGGTACAATTTGGACAGATTTTTCCAATCCAATTAAAATAGGACCAATGATAGTTGCTTCACCGAGTTCTTGTAACATTTTGCTTGCAATGGAAGATGCGTGATATCCAGGCATAACCAAAATGTTAGCAGGCTCCGTTAATCCCATAAATGGATATTGCTGCATCAATTTGGAATTGAGTGCCACATCAGCACTCATTTCTCCATCAAACTCAAAATCAACTTTGCGTTCATGTAAAATATTAATCGCATCCTGAATTTGCTGCGTCGTCTTCCCTTTCATATAACCAAATGTAGAAAATGCTAAAAATGCTACCCGTGGTTGATATCCAAATCCTCGCACAAATGAAGCTGCTTGTTCAGCTATATCTGCAAGTTCTTCAGCATTAGGATTTTCATAAACGGCTGTATCCGTAATAAACACAATTCGTCCACGGCAAATAGCCATTGAAATACCAATCAATCGTTCTTTTGGTTTTTCATCAATTGCACGACGTATATCGATCAACGCTGTTTCATAATTGCGTGTCACCCCTGTAACCATCGCATCAGCATCTCCTAGTGCCACCATACACGCAGCAAAATAATTGCGATCATTATTGATACGACGATGACAATCACGCAACAGCCAACCTTGACGCTGCATTTTTTTATAAAGATAATTCGCATAAGCATCTGTATGGCAAGAAAGCTTAGCATTCATAATAGAAATACCTTCACGCTCCAGATCAATTCCAGCGATAACAGCCGCTTCTCTTACTTGCTCTTCACGACCAACCAAAATTGCTTGTCCCAATTTTTGATGAACATAGGAAACAGCTGCCCGCATAACTTGCTCTTCTTCACCTTCTGCAAATACAATTTGTTTTGGCGCTTGACGAACATGGTTATAAACCCTACGCATCATCGAGGAAGTAGGATCACGTCTCGCATTCAAATCGCGCTCATAGGCCTCTAAATCATCTATGTTCTTTTGCGCAACACCGCTTTCCATTGCTGCTTTTGCTACCGCTATTGAAACAACCGTAAATAAACGCGGATCAAAAGGAACAGGGATGATATAGTTAGGACCAAACTTTAATCGCTTTCCATAATAAGCTTCTGCAACGCTGTCAGGCACTTCTTCATGCGTTAAATTAGCAAGAGCCTTTGCCGCAGCAATCTTCATGTCTTCATTAATAACTCTTGCACGCACATCAAGCGCACCACGAAATATATAAGGAAAACAAAGAACATTATTAATCTGATTTGGATAATCGGAACGTCCTGTTGCGACAATGGCATCATGACGCACTTGCATAACCTCTTCCGGCGTAATTTCTGGATCGGGATTAGCCATAGCAAAAATGATCGGCTGGGGTGCCATGGATCTTACCATTTCAGGAGTAAGAGCACCTTTAGCAGAGACCCCAAAAAATATATCTGCACCTTCCATTGCTTCCATAAGCGTACGTTTATCTGTTTGAATAGCATGCGCAGATTTCCACTGATTCATTCCCTCTTTGCGGCCTTCATAGACCACACCCTTTGTGTCACATAATATGATATTTTCGGAACGAAAGCCCATCGCTTTAATCAATTCAATACAAGCAATCCCTGCAGAACCAGCACCATTACAGACTAACCGCGTATTTTGCATATCGCGCCCTGTTAAAGTCAAAGCATTGAGAACACCCGCAGCAACAATAATCGCTGTACCATGTTGATCATCGTGAAAAACAGGAATATTCATCACCTCGCGTAGGCGGCTTTCAATCATAAAGCACTCAGGTGCCTTAATGTCTTCAAGATTGATTCCACCAAAAGAAGGTTCTAAATGACGCACCAAATTGATAAAACTTTCCGTATCATTTATATCAATTTCTAAATCAATGGAATCAATATCCGCAAAACGCTTAAACAGCACTGCTTTGCCTTCCATGACCGGCTTAGAGGCAAGTGCACCTAAATTGCCTAACCCTAAAATAGCGGTTCCATTTGAAATAACAGCAACAAGATTACCTTTTGCTGTATAATCATAAGCTAGCGCTGGATTTTGAGCAATTGCCTTAACTGGAACGGCAACACCTGGTGAATAAGCAAGTGCTAAATCATGCTGTGTTGCCATAGACTTTGTTGCAATAATCTCAAGCTTTCCTGGTCGACCACGACTATGAAAATCTAGAGCTTCTCTTTCGCTCGCACTGTAAACAGTTTGAGACATTTTCTGATCCTGCTCGCTCTTTTTCATCTCACTTTATTTTCTCCAAAAACAGTGTAAATTTTGCTTGATAATGCGTATAGTCATTAAATTTGATTCATATATTAGAAATCGCTATTCTTGCCTTAGCAAATCTGATGATGCGTTGCAATTTAGAGATAAATAGATATTGAAGTAAACAAAAAAGAGTAAAAACTTCACTTAAAGGAAACAGGCCTCGTACAAATGGATAAAAAAAACAATCATAAAAATAATTTAATTCCACAGCCTGCCTCCCCATCTGCTTCCTCTCAAGAACGTCTTACACCTATGATGGAGCAGTACATAGAAATCAAAGCCGTCCATCATGATTCCCTTCTCTTTTACCGAATGGGGGATTTTTATGAATTATTTTTTAATGATGCGATTGAAGCTGCTCAGGCTTTAGGAATCACACTCACAGCACGCGGAAAACATTTAGGACAAGATATTCCTATGTGTGGTGTTCCCGTTCATGCTGCAGATGATTATTTACAAAAACTGATTGCTTGTGGTTACCGAGTTGCTGTTTGTGAACAAATAGAAGATCCTGCTGAAGCAAAAAAACGTGGCTCAAAATCTGTTGTTCGGCGTGATGTTGTTCGTCTTGTAACACCTGGAACAATAACAGAAGAAAAACTCCTTGATCCAACACGCGCAAATTATTTGATGACACTTTCCCGTATAAAAACTAGCGATGGAGAGGAATTTGCTCTTTCTTGGATTGATATCTCAACAGGCATATTTCGTGTAACAGAGAGCCGCCAAGAAAAACTTTTAGCAGATATTATGCGTGTGGATCCACAAGAAATCATTGTTTCTGATTCATTTTTTCATGATAAATCTCACAAGTCACTTTTTAGTGTTCTTGATCGTATCGTTTCACCTCAACCTGCTTGTCTCTTTGATGCACTCACCGCTGAACGCGATATTTGCAATTATTTTAAACTCTCAACTCTTGAAGGCGTTGCCGATTATTCACGCTGTGAACTCTCTGCAATTGTAGCTGCTATTCGTTATATCGAAAAAACACAAATCACGCATCGCCCTCCCCTCATGCAGCCTGAGCGCCAAAATGAAAGTGCAACTCTTTTTATTGATGCTGCAACCAGACTAAGCCTTGAACTTATTCGTACGACATCAGGTCAACGGGATGGAAGTTTATTAAAAGCTATTGATCGCACTGTAACAGGAGGAGGATCACGCCTTCTTATTGACCGCCTTATTGCTCCCCTCACAACTCCTTCAGCTATTGATACGCGTTTGGATTCTATCGATTTTTTTCTACGTAATCCTTCTCTTGCAGAAGCGATAAAGCTTATTTTAAAGGGGGGACCAGATATGCCCCGCGCCGTTTCACGTTTGGCTCTTGGACGAGGAGGTCCCCGTGATATGGCGACAATCCAGCGTGGCTTTGAAATCATTCGTGAATTGCATCAACTTCTTGATAATGAGCTTCTGCCTCAAGAAATAAGTGATGTACAACAGGTGTTCTCAAAATTACCCACAGCGTTATACTTTCATTTAGAACAGGCATTAGCTGATGATCTCCCACTCCTTAAACGTGATGGTGGTTTTATTCGTTCTAATTATCATAAAGAGCTCGATGAAATGCGTGCTTTACGTGATGAATCTCGCCGTGTCATTGCTGAACTTCAAGCGCAATATGCCCAAGAAACAGATATTAAGACGCTTAAAATAAAGCATAATAATATTCTAGGTTATTTCATTGAAGTAACCAGCACACAAGCATCTTCCCTTACAAATAATCCACAAGCTAAAGCACGTTTTATTCATCGGCAAACAATGGCAAACGCTATGCGTTTTACGACAACAGAGCTCGCTGACCTTGAAAGCCGTATTGCCCATGCTGCCAATCACGCATTGACACTTGAACTAGAGATTTTTGATATTCTCGTTCATGAAATTACCAAACAAGTTGATTTTATTCGTAAAGCCTCTGAAGCACTTGCTATTTTAGATGTCTCTGTCGCTTTAGCATATCTTGCTGAAGAACAAGGATATTGCCGCCCTAAAATTGATCTTTCACTTACCTTTCGCATTACAGCAGGACGCCATCCTGTCGTTGAGCAAGCACTCCGCAAACAAGCAGCAGAACCTTTTATTGCCAATAATTGTGATCTCTCTGTGCAAGAAAATCAGCAATATGCAGCAATCTGGCTGTTGACAGGGCCTAATATGGGAGGAAAATCAACTTTTTTGCGGCAAAATGCTCTTATTGCTATTATGGCGCAAATGGGGTCCTTCGTTCCAGCAACTTCAGCACATATTGGTGTCGTTGATCGCCTATTTAGTCGCGTTGGGGCTTCCGATGATCTTGCACGAGGGCGCTCAACCTTTATGATGGAAATGGTTGAAACAGCAACGATTCTCAATCATGCTAGCCACCATTCCCTTGTTATTCTTGATGAAATAGGACGTGGAACATCAACCTTTGATGGACTTTCTATTGCTTGGGCTGCTGTTGAATATCTCCATGAAGTTAACCATTGTCGTGCTATTCTTGCTACCCATTTTCATGAAATGACTGCACTTACCGAAAAACTTGACAGACTGCATAATGTAACCATGAAAGTCAAAAATTGGGATGGTGATGTAGTTTTTCTTCATGAGGTCACACCAGGAGCCGCTGACCGTTCCTATGGTGTACAAGTCGCAAAGCTTGCTGGACTTCCCCCAGCCGTTATTACACGAGCAACAGATGTACTCCATCAATTAGAACAAGGCGAAATGGCTGGAAAAGGACATAAACTCATTGATGATTTACCACTCTTTTCTCTTAAAGCAACATCTCCCGTCAATGAAGCAAAAAACAAACATTGTATACTTCACGAAGCTTTAAAAAATATTCATCCCGATGAACTCTCTCCTAAACAAGCTTTAGAAGCAATTTACCACCTCAAACAGCTTGAAAAGAGTAACCCTTTATAGAAAACAGATGTTATTTTTTATTAAAAAACCTTCTTAATAGGAGATAACGTAACCATTTTTGATATACCACAGCATAAACAGTTATTTATCGTATTCCCATCGCTTTTCTACATAATATATTTTGATAAGTGTAATTGCCTATAGGCAAAACCCTATGCATTATATTTCATATTCCCTTAGATTAATATTGGCTCTTATACAAAAAATTGGTCAAGATCGACTATTTTTACAAGATAGTCGTTTTTTGTAAAGATTGTCATGAAATCTCCTCCACCTTGCAAATACGCCATATTTAGTGAATTATGCTTTTTCACGATCGATATTATTGTTATCATAGCAACATTTCTAGTTTAAAGCTGTTGGTGTTGGAATGCCATCCCATTTTGCATAATAAATTCATAGATAATGGGTCTCGTATTTTCTTCACATTTTAAGTTATAAAGAGCTCTTTTACTGTTTTCATATGAAACATATAATCAGATATATCACAGCTGTACTTTATTTTCATAAACATCCTTCAACTCCTTCCCACACCTTAATGGATAAGGATTTTCATTCGAATAAAGTCTGCAAATAGTCCAGCTTCTAACGGATTTTCCTTGACTTCCTAATCATGTGCTTCTCTTAAACTCAAAGCTTTACAAACAAGTCTAAGAATATTCACCACACACTAAAAACACACTTAATATTTAAGGAAGATGCCGTATATCACAGCTCTAAATGACAGTGTTTTTACGGTACAACAAGATAATGCCACCAGTACAATAAATATCTTTCATAAATTATGAGTAATAAGAAATCATAATCTCATATAAGATTGGAATATGATATGAAAAGTAATTATACTGTATCTGTCTTACATAGCTGCTAAAATAAGCAATCTACCGCAGTTTTTAGTTGTATTGATAGCTTTTTAATCATACTCATCATGACTCGAAATATTCTGATAAGTTCATAAACTCATAAAATAATTAGCTTAGAATATCGTGCAAAAGATGCAAAAAATCAGAGCACTATCTCTATTCAACTCATCAAATATTACGTACTGCACCCTTTGCAGCAGATGTGGTCATCGCTGCATAGGCTTTGAGAGCCTTTGAAACTTTACGCTGACGCTTCTCAATCGGTTGCCAAGCGCCTTTTCCTTTTGCTTCCATCTTAGAACGGCGCTGCTTCATCTCAACGTCATCCACCAACATATGAATTCTACGATTTGGAATATCAATTTCTATGATATCCCCCTCTTCCACCAACGCAATTTCTCCTCCTTCAGCAGCTTCTGGTGAAATATGTCCTATTGAGAGCCCTGAACTTCCCCCTGAAAAACGTCCATCTGTAACAAGTGCACAAACCTTGCCTAATCCTTTAGATTTGAGATAACTCGTTGGATAAAGCATTTCTTGCATTCCAGGTCCACCACGTGGGCCTTCATAACGGATTAAAACAATTTCACCTGTTTTAATCTTATCAGTTAATATAGCTGAAACAGCTGAATCTTGGCTTTCAAAAATTCTTGCCGGACCTTTAAAAGTTAAAATTGATTGATCAACGCCTGCTGTTTTTACAATGCAGCCATCTTTTGCAAGATTCCCATAAAGAACTGCCAATCCTCCATCTTGTGAATATGCGTGTTCCCTATCGCGAATCACACCTTTTTCACGATCAAGGTCAAGGGTCTCATAGCGACAAGATTGACTAAAAGCTGTCTGTGTTGGAATACCACCTGGAGCGGCACGATAAAATGCATGAACTGTTGGCTCATTAGTTTGCTTTACATCCCAGCGGTAAAGAGCTTCTTTCATTGTTTTTGCGTGAACCGTATAAGTTGATGTATCAATGAGTCCTGCCGCATCCAGTTCACCTAAAAGCCCCATAATACCACCAGCGCGATGAACATCTTCCATATGTACATTTGCAACAGCAGGAGCAACCTTACATAAAACAGGAACACAACGTGAAAGATGATCAATATCCGTCATGGTAAAATCCACCTCACCTTCTTGCGCTGCAGCTAAAAGATGCAGTACTGTATTGGTTGATCCCCCCATGGCAATATCAACGGTCATTGCATTTTCAAAAGCCTTGCGTGAAGCAATAGAGCGCGGCAAAACTGTTTCATCATCTTCTTCATAATAACGTTTAACCAATGCAACAATCTGTTTTCCAGCTTCTTCAAAAAGCATTCGTCGATCTGCATGTGTTGCTAACATTGATCCATTTCCGGGAAGAGAAAGCCCCAATGCTTCCGTTAAGCAATTCATAGAATTGGCCGTAAACATTCCTGAACAAGAACCACATGTAGGACAAGCAGCACGCTCCATTTCAGCAACTTCTTCTTCTGAATTTTGTTCTGAAGCTGCTGCAACCATGGCATCGACCAAATCAACCGTTAGATCTTGATCCTTCCATTTAATCTTACCTGCTTCCATAGGACCGCCTGAAACAAAGATTGTCGGAATATTCAACCGTAAAGCAGCCATTAACATACCAGGTGTAATTTTGTCACAATTAGAAATACAAACAAGTGCATCTGCACAGTGTGCATTAACCATATACTCTACAGAATCAGCAATGATTTCACGTGAGGGCAACGAATAGAGCATTCCATCGTGCCCCATCGCAATTCCATCATCTACAGCAATGGTATTAAATTCTTTCGCAACACCACCGGCAACTGCTATCTGTTGTGCGACTAATTGCCCAAGATCTTTTAAATGAACATGCCCTGGTACAAATTGTGTAAAAGAATTCGCAATCGCAATAATGGGTTTACCAAAATCAGTATCTTTCATCCCTGTTGCACGCCAAAGTCCGCGGGCTCCTGCCATATTACGCCCGTGGGTTGATATTCTTGAACGGTAAGAAGGCATTATTTTTTTCCCCTCAAATAATTCCATTTTGCTTGTTGTGCTGTAACTTCATTATAAAAACAAGAGCTTTAATATTCAAAAGAGAAAAATACCTTGTACTGCGGCATTTGAAGCACAAAATTAAAAGCTCTGCATAAACTTTTTCATAAAGCCTTTGTTTTTTATTACCTGTTAGTCAACATCTAATCCCTGTGCAAGTCCACGTTTGAGATAAATATCAAAACGCTTCAGTATAACACGAACTGTTCCAGATTTTTGTATGCCAGATTTGGTTAGCATATTGCATCTATCTGTTTGCGTAATTTCTGGAATTGGAAAGAATATAAAGAAATCGTGATAAAAATCTATCATCTCCTTATAATTCAGCTTTACACCTTTCAAACGCATTCATAAAAATATCTTTTAAATAATGATGACGCATTATCTCATGCTTTTGTTTTTACACTCTTCAATAGAGCTACTCCCCTCAGGAAGAACAAAACACACCAAACAAAATACACTTGTATAGCCTTTATACTCATTTTAAAGAGACATCTTTCAATGCACTCGAGCCCATTTCACGATAGCGCCTATGAATGGTATAACAGCCCCCGTGAATAATATAAATCTATAAGGGACATCTTCACACTTATGAAGAAGAAAACTGACACCATCATACATTTTTTTATCCCCATATCGTGAACGTCCTTGGTAATTGAGACAATTAAAAAGAGATATTTTTATTCCTTTCTTCAAGTGTTTTTATCCACATGGCTCTCCCTGCTTATGACATCAAGCAAGTGACTTTAATTGTTTCAATATAAGAAGATCTCAAATGAGAGAACCTTACGATATTCGGGACTCTCATTCCAGTTGTAAAAAATTAATTATGAATATAAATCAATACTTAATCTAATTATAACTCACATTACACCCTTTACGAAAAAACAGATAGAATTTATAAAGAGTACAGCTTTTTCTCGTAAGGTAATCTAGTGCAGAGTTACAATTTGTAGTTCATGCTCATTGGCTCCAGCAAGGGCGATAGAACGCTCATCGGATAAAATGATAGGATAACCTGTTTCACCAAAGAGAGCCCATATCGTAATGCCTGGGGTCATTGGTGGAAGATCTGGAAAGTTTTTAGCCAGATCATCTGTACAAACTTTTTTTAAATAGGCAATCTGTCCCGCATCAGAGTAGGATGTGTTCTGAAACGACAAGTTTTGTTTGTGTTCTCCCATTTCACTGTTCCTTTACGCCTTAACTTTTATGACTCACCACTACTGACTTTAATTGGAATCTGTTTTATTTCTTTTTTTAATTTTGGTTGATACAGATTAATTGATAAAAGACCATTTTTCAACTCTGCATTTGTAACATGCATCCCTTCCGCGAGAACAAAGGTTCGCTGGAATTGTCGCGCAGCTATACCGCGATATAAATATTGATGATTTTGGTTGTCTGTTTGTTTACCATGAATAACCAATTGATTATCATCGAGTAAAATATTAAGATGGTTAATCTTAAATCCAGCAACAGCCAAAGTTATCCGGATATGATTTGCATCATCACTTTTATGCAAACGTTCAATATTATAGGCTGGGTAAGCCTCATCAGCTTTACCGATACGTTGCAATATTTTTTCTACGGTTTCAAACCCTAAAAGAAAAGGATTGGAGAAAGGCGTCACATGTGTCATTCATGAGTATCCTCTTTAAAACGGCTTTACTTGACCAAACTCTATAAAAGTGTTCGCTGCACTCCTCTCATATGGCGAGCGTGAATGATAACTTCAAGAGAGAAGATTTAAGAGAGTTCAATGCCTCAAAGTAACATAAAATTATCAAAGGTGCGAAATTTATCTAGTATATTGTATAATAAAGATGAAATTGCGGAAATATTTCGCCGTTTTTCTGTGCAACGCCCAACACCTAAGAGTGATCTTAACTACATAAATACTTTTACACTTTTAGTTGCCGTTGTGCTTTCGGCTCAAGCGACAGATGTAAGCGTTAATAAAGCGACAAAAGAATTATTTTGCCTTGCTGATCAACCGGAAAAAATGGTTGCATTAGGGGAAGAAGAAATAGCAAATCATATCCGTTCAATTGGCCTTTGGCGTGCAAAAGCACGTAATGTTTATGCGCTTTGCAACTGTTTAATTGATTATTATGGCGGTCAAGTACCCGATACGCGTGAAGCACTCATGGCCCTTCCTGGAGTGGGGCGCAAAACGGCTAATGTGGTCTTGAATGTTGCTTTTGGTCAGCCTACATTGGCAGTAGATACACATATTTTTCGCTTAAGCAATCGTCTTGGTTTGGCGCCTGGAAAAACACCAGAAATTGTTGAGAAAAAATTATTAAAGATTATACCGGTTCATTATATTCGCCATGCGCATCATTGGCTGATTTTACATGGTCGCTATATTTGTCAAGCCCGTAAACCACAATGTACGCAATGCATTATTGCCGATTTATGTAAAGCAGCCATCAAAACAAATGCAATTCCAGCACCTTTGGTTGAGCTTCACGGCAATGGAGCGCCGATTTTTTTGTAATACGGTCTTGCTATTTTGTGTATACTAGCTTATGAAAACGTCTTTAAGAGCCGCCCGGCAGGGCATGCCGTGGCTGTTTAAATGCTTGTTCAAGCGTTGGTCCGCTTGAGTGAATAAAATGTTTGATTGAATAAATTAATGTACGGAGTAGCAAAATGCCCAAGATGAAGACCAAATCATCCGCTAAAAAGCGGTTTAAAATCACTGCGTCAGGCAAAATTAAAGTAGCAGCTGCCGGTAAGCGCCACGGCATGATTAAGCGTTCGAATAAATTTATTCGCGATGCACGTGGAACAATGGTTTTGTGTGAACAAGATGCTAAAAAAGTCATTCAGCATTATTTGCCGAATGGTATTTAAACCTTACGCTTTTGATTTTGAGGAGATTATAATATGGCTCGTGTGAAAAGAGGTGTGACAGCACACGCTAAGCACAAAAAAGTTCTTAAACAGGCTGAAGGTTTTTACGGTCGTCGTAAAAATACCATTCGTGCAGCTAAAGCAGCGGTTGATCGTTCAAAGCAATACGCTTATCGTGACCGCAAAAATAGGAAACGTACTTTCCGTGCTTTGTGGATTCAGAGAATTAATGCGGCTGTTCGCGCAGAAGGTTTAACTTATGGACGTTTTATTGATGGCTTATCAAAAGCCGGTATTGAGGTTGATCGTAAGGTTCTTTCAGATATAGCAATCCATGAGGCAGAAGCATTTTCTGCTTTAGTTGCTTCGGCAAAAAAAGCTTTAGAATATTTAAAAGATACGACACCTAATGCTTTCGAAGGCGCTGTCAAATAAGCCAGTCGTGTTCTCTTAAAGCATTCATTTATTCGAGGTCCCGTGCTGGCTATTGCGAGTGCGGGTTTTTCTTTATTAAAAAATAGGCAAAAATATGAATGATATTGAGCGTCTGGAACAAGAAATTTGTTTAGCCTTAGAGGCAGCAGGTGATGAACAAGCACTTGAAGAAGTGCGTATTGCAGCATTGGGTAAAAAAGGTAGTATCTCTGAAAAATTAAAAGAATTAGGAAAAATGGATGCTGGCGAGCGCCATAAAGTTGGACCAGTTCTTAATGGATTAAAAAATCGCATTTTAGAATTATGGGCACAAAAGCGTGATCTTCTGAAAAGACAGGCAATGGATGCCCGTCTTTCTCGTGAAACAGTTGATGTTACCTTGCCTGTTCGCTCTTCACCTATAGAACGGGGACGCATTCATCCTATTTCACAAGTGATTGAGGAAATTATTGCCATTTATACAAAGTTGGGTTTTTCTCTTGCAGAGGGACCTGATATTGAAACAGATTATTATAATTTTACAGCATTGAATTTTCCTGAAGGGCATCCAGCGCGTGAAATGCATGATACCTTCTTTTTTGATGTTGATAAAATGGGAGAACGAAAATTATTGCGAACCCATACATCACCCGTACAAATTCGCACACTAGAAAAACAAAAAGCACCGATACGAATCATTATTCTTGGAAAAACTTACCGCATGGATTCGGATGCAACACATTCTCCCATGTTCCATCAGGTCGAGGGTCTTGTCATTGATAAAACCTCCACCATTGCACATATGATGTGGCTGCATGAAACTTTTTGTAAAGCATTTTTTGAAGTTCCCTCTGTAAAAATGCGTTTTCGTCCCTCTTTTTTCCCTTTTACCGAACCATCTATGGAGGTAGATATTCAATGTGATCGTTCTGGTTCAGAAGTAAAGTTCGGAGAAGGGCAGGATTGGTTGGAAATTTTAGGATGCGGAATGGTGCATCCCCAGGTGTTGAAAAATGTTGGTTTAGATCCAGATGAATATCAAGGTTTTGCATGGGGCATGGGCATTGATCGTATTGCCATGTTGAAATACGGTATGCCTGATTTGCGGGCTTTTTTTGATGCTGACCTGCGTTGGTTAGACCATTATGGCTTTCGTTGCTTTGATATGCCTGCTTTTTTTCCTAATAGAAATGTGTGATCTTAGTCATCGCTTTCATGTGAGGTTTTAAAATGAAGTTTACATTGTCTTGGTTAAAAGATCACTTAGAAACAAATGCATCTTTGAATGAAATTTGTGAAAAATTAACCGCTATAGGTCTTGAGGTTGATTACGTTGATGATCGGTCTTCTTTAAAAGGTTTTGTGATTGCAAAAGTTTTAACAGCAATAAAGCATCCTGATGCAGATAAACTTCAAATTTTATCAGTCGATACAGGGACTTCCACACCTGTTCAAGTTGTCTGTGGAGCACCAAATGCACGCGCAGGTCTTGTTGGTGTTCTGGCACTACCAGGCACTTATATTCTAGGACTTGATGTAACATTATCTGTAGGAAAAATCCGAGGTGTTGAAAGTTTTGGGATGATGTGTTCACAAGCGGAGCTTGAATTATCAAATGAGCATGATGGGATTATTGAACTTCCAGAAGATGCACCTATTGGAGGTTCATTTGCAGCTTATGCTGGTTTAGATGATCCGGTTATTGATATTGGTTTGACCCCTAATCGTTCCGATTGCACAGGTGTTCGTGGTATTGCACGTGATCTTGCTGCCGCTGGAATGGGAAAATTAAAAGAATTATCCTTGTCAAAATTTGATCCTTCCTTTGAAACACCTCTCGATGTTTCATTAGATTTTTCGCAAGATTCATCATTATGTTTAGGTTTTGCTTGGCGTGAAGTGCGCAATGTTCAAAATGGTGCATCACCACAGTGGATGCAACAGCGTTTGAATGCAATTGGTCTGAGACCGATTAATGCGCTTGTTGATATGACCAATTACATCAGTTTTGACCTTGGTCGTCCGCTCCATGTTTTTGATGCAGATAAAATTAAAGGTAATTTGTGTGTACGTTGCGCGCGTGAAGGAGAGCAGCTTCAAGCACTGAACGGAAAAATCTATCATCTGGGCCCTAAGAATTGTGTCATTGCAGATGACGAGGGGGTTGTTTCGATTGCCGGTATCATGGGCGGTGAAAGAACGAGTTGTGATGAAACAACACATCGCATTATTATTGAATCGGCGCTTTGGGATGCGCGAAGCATTGCACAAACAGGAAGAGCATTAGGTCTTATTAGTGATGCACGTTATCGATTTGAACGAGGTGTTGACCCGGCTTTTATAGAAACAGGACTTGAGATTGCAACAGAATTGGTCTTACGTCTTTGTGGTGGTGAAGTATCTAAAAAGAAGATCGTTGGCTATCAGCAACAAGAAATCAAACAGATCGCTTTTCCTTTTTCTGAAATTAAACGTTTAACAAATTTGGAAATAGAACCTGAAAAAGTCATCTCTATTTTAACAAAACTTGGATTTTTTGTTGAAGGAAAAGGAGAAGTCGTTACGGTAAAAGTACCATCATGGCGCCCTGATATTATGGGTAAAGCCGATTTGGTGGAAGAGGTTATGAGAATTTATGGGTTAGATAAAATTAAACCTATTCCTTTGGAAAACTTTGCAGAAGGAAAAGATCAAATTTTAACATGCGCACAAATTCGTTTACGTGCTACACGTTTGGCTCTAGTGCAACGTGGTATGAAAGAAGCGGTGACATGGTCTTTTATTTCTGAAAATCAAGCTCTTGCTTTTGGAGGAGGTCAAGAAGAGCTTAAATTAGTTAATCCTATTGCTGCTGATATGTCAATGATGCGTCCTTCCCTTTTACCTGGCTTGATTATGGCGGCACAAAGAAATGCTGATCGTGGTTTTTCCGATCTTGCTTTGTTTGAAGTTTCAAGTATTTATGAGGGCGACACCCCTGATAAACAACACCGTGTTGTTAGTGGAATTCGTCGCGGAACAGAGCAATTTAAAGGGGCTGGGCGTTTTTGGAATGGAAATGCAACCGTCGTTGATGTTTTTGATGCCAAAGCAGATGCTTTAGCTATTTTAGAAGCATGCGATATGGATGTTGGGAAAGTGCAGATTGAAGTTGGAGCACCGGATTGGTATCATCCTGGTCGTTCAGGTGTCATAAAACTTGGATCAAAGATTATTCTTGGTTTTTTTGGTGTTTTTCATCCTGCTACATTAGAAAAGTTAGATGTCAGTGGCCCTTTATGCGGCTTTGAAATTTTTCTAGATCGAATTCCAGAATCAAAGAAAAAAACGACCAAAAGCCGTCCTCCTTTGAAACTCTCACCTTTTCAAATGGTGCGGCGTGATTTTGCCTTTATAGCGGATAAAACTGTTGCCTCTTCTCTTATTATTCGGGCGGCAAGTGGAGCCGATAAAAAACTTATTCATTCAGTGCAGGTTTTTGATATTTTTGAAGATTTAAGCTTTGGTGAAGATAAAAAATCTGTTGCAATTGAAGTAACTATTCAGCCCATAGAACGGACTTTAACAGATGAAGATTTAGAAAAGCTTGCCTCAAAGATCGTGGATAATGTTACCAAAATGACAGGTGCATATTTACGCTACTGAGTATTCTCATTTTTTATGAGATATTTTACATGAAGTGGGAGCTTGTTTGAGTACTCCCTTTTTGTTTAGCACTCAAGAGCTATAGAGCTTCTTGAAAGGGGATTTTATTACCAAAACAAGCTGCTTAAATCATCAGTTTTTTCAATATGAAAAAACTGTTTTTAAACATCTTGAAAAGTTATTTTTTCTCTTAATCCTTCATTGCAAATGTAAAAGATAACTGCTATTGCTAAATGATAATGCAAATTATTTGCAATAAAAAGAAGGCATATAAAGGAAAGAGAGAATCAATGAACGTAAGAACGTTTTTCACCATAGTTTTTGGAAGTGTTATTTTTTTTACACCCAATTTTGCTTTGTGTGCTGGTAAATTTAAAGCTGTTACGACATTCACTATCATTGCTGATATGGCACGCAATGTAGCAGGTGATGCCGCTGATGTTGAATCCATTACAAAACCAGGTGCGGAAATTCATGAATACCAACCCACCCCACGCGATCTTATGCGTGCTCAGGGAGCTAACCTTGTATTGTGGAATGGTTTAGAGTTAGAGCTTTGGTTTGAAAAGTTTTTTCAAAATATCAAGGATGTTCCAAGTGTTGTTGTTTCAAAAGGTATTGTACCCATTAAAATTGGTGAGGGCCCCTTTAGCGGTAAACCCAATCCTCATGCGTGGATGTCACCGACCTCTGCTTTGATTTACGTTGATAATATTCGCGATGCTTTTGTAAAATATGATCCTGAACATGCTGAAATTTATAAACAGAATGCTGAAATTTATAAACAGAAAATTCGTGCAACGATTGATCCAATTAGGGCTGAATTAGAAGCTGTACCGCAAGATAAACGTTGGCTTGTGACCAGTGAGGGGGCTTTTAGCTATTTGGCGCGTGATTTTGATCTAAAAGAACTTTATTTATGGCCCATCAATGCTGACCAACAAGGAACACCACAGCAGGTCAAGCATGTTATTGATATGGTTCGCAAATACAATATTCATGCAGTTTTTTCTGAAAGCACTATTTCCCCTGCGCCTGCTAAGCAGGTTGCCAGAGAAACAGGAGCTAAATACGGTGGTGTTCTTTATGTTGATTCTTTAAGTGAGAAAAATGGTGAGGTACCCACTTATATTGATTTATTACGTGTCACGAGTGGGCGTATTAGCAATGCTTTAGTAGAGGGAATAAAAAACCAATGACGGAATGTGGAATTTTTGCCCAAGGAGTAACGGTAACATATCGTAATGGACATACAGCTTTACGCGAAGTGAATTTTGAAAGTCCAAAGGGTTCTATTACGGCATTGGTTGGTGTTAATGGATCCGGTAAGTCAACGTTATTTAAAGCGATTATGGGGTTTGTACGCCCCTCAAAGGGAAAAATTCGCATGTTTGATTTGCCCGTTGATGTAGCTTTGAAAAAAAATCTTATTGCTTATGTTCCTCAAAGTGAAGATGTTGATTGGAATTTTCCTGTCTTGGTTGAAGATGTTGTATTGATGGGGCGGTACGGTCATATGAATTTCTTTCGCTATGCCCGTACACAAGATTATGAAGCCGTTCGTATTGCCTTAGAACGTGTTGATATGCTGGCTTTTGCCAAGCGCCAAATTGGAGAACTTTCTGGTGGACAGAAAAAGCGTGTTTTTCTAGCACGCGCTCTTGCACAGAAAGCAAAAGCTATTTTATTAGATGAGCCGTTTACAGGGGTTGACGTTACAACAGAAGATAAAATCATTGCTTTGTTACAAGATCTTCGTAAAGAAGGAGCTGTGATCTTGGTTTCAACTCACAATTTGGGTTCTGTTCGTGAATTTTGTGATCATACGGTTTTAATAAAAGGAACAGTGTTAGCTTCCGGATTAACTGAAAAAATCTTTACAAAGCAAAATCTGGAAAAAACTTTTGGAGGATCTTTGCACCACCATATTTTTGACCTTCAAAGCGCAAAAAAAAATGATGTTTTCATGGGAAGAAAGCAGTCTGCAGCTTGTGAAGATATTGAAAGAGTGGAGCACGTTGCATGATTTCTTGGTTGCTTGAGCCACTGAGCTATCAATATATGGTGAATGCAATGTGGGTTTCTGGGTTAGTTGGGTGTGTTTGTGCCTTTCTTTCGGCTTTTTTGATGTTAAAAGGTTGGTCATTGATTGGTGATGCACTTTCCCATTCGATTGTTCCTGGTGTAGCAGGAGCTTACCTTTTAGGGTTACCTTTTTCACTCGGCGCTTTTTTTTCTGGTGGTCTTGCAGCAGCAGCAATGCTCTTTTTTAACCATCGGACAAAGCTTAAAGAAGATACCATTATTGGGCTCATTTTTTCTTCTTTTTTTGCCTTTGGGTTGTTTCTCAAATCATTAAAACCAATGGCCGTTAATATTGATACGATTGTTTTGGGAAATATTTTAGCAGTGAGTTCAACAGATATTCTACAATTGGCTTTTATCGGCTTTGTTTCGTTGCTTATATTGCTTTTGAAATGGAAAGATCTTCTTGTTTCGTTATTTGATGAAACGCATGCGCATGCCATTGGATTAAATGTAAAATTTTTAAAGATTCTCTTTTTCACATTGCTTGCCGCTTGTACCGTTGCTGCGATGCAAACCGTTGGAGCGTTCTTAGTCATTTGTCTTGTTGTGACACCTGGGGCAACGGCCTATCTTTTAAGTGATCGTTTCGTGAACATCTTGGTTATTGCAGTTGTAATTGGAACCTTCACAAGTATCTTGGGTGTTTATGTGAGTTATTTTTTGAATGCACAAACGGGGGGGGTTGTTGTGCTTTTTCAAGCATCTTTATTTGTTTTAGCTTTTATTTTTGCTCCTAAACATGGGTTTATTGCCGCGCGCTTACGCATAAATGCAGCAAAAAAGGGTGTAATATTATCATGATTGATCAATTACTGCTTCCGTTTCAGTTTTCTTTTATGCTTAAGGGTATGCTTATTGTCATGATTCTTTCTATTCCCATGGCGATGCTTTCCTGTTTTCTTATTTTGAAAGGATGGGCGCTGTTAGGCGATGCCATTTCTCATGCAGTTTTTCCAGGTGTTGTTGTTGGTTATATGACAACACCATGGGTAATCGCATTTTTAACTTCTTTGCCATTTGCTTGGTTTCAGCATATGCGTCCAGAGAATATTACAATGACTTTGATTACTTGCGGTGCTTTTGTTGCAGGAATGGTGTGTGCACTATTAACGGGTTTTTTAGGGAGCAATAGCCGTATCAAACAGGATACGGTGATGGGCGTGGTCTTTTCTTCAATGTTTGGTTTAGGGCTTGTTTTAGCCACGTCTATTTATAGTAGCTTAGATTTGAATCATATTCTATTTGGTAATCTCTTGGGTGTTAACTGGCTTGATATAACGCAGACGGCAATCATTTCTGCTGTTGTCACTTTTATTTTAGCAGCAAAATGGCGCGACTTTATGCTGTATATTTTTGACACAGTTCAAGGACGTGCAATGGGGTTACCAATATCTCTACTCCACTATACCCTTCTAACGATGATTTCTCTTACAATTGTTGCAGCTTTGAAAGCTGTCGGCATCGTGCTCGTTATTTCTTTACTGATAGCACCAGGAGCAATTGCCTATCTTGTCACAAAGCGGTTTTCTTTTATGTTAATGATCGCGATACTTGTTGCAGCTTTTTCTGGTTTTTTAGGGATTTATCTCAGCTTATTTATCGGCTCTGATTCTGCTTCCACAATTGTGTTGATCTTGACGTTGATTTTTATGGCTATTTTCATGATGATTTTCTTTCGTCGAAACACAGTTCAAGAAACTTGAAAGTGTTAAAATTCATGCATATCAGCCATGCATTTTTATATATTGTTTCTCATTTTTATTTTAATTAGAGTTTGGGGTGCTAGGTTATTTTTCCTCCTAATATCTAGCAGGTGAATGCAGTAAATTTTCTCCCCCCCCCCAACACTGCATTCTTAATTAAGAGGCTGCATTGATTTTTTCTGCAGCCTTTTTATTTTTTTGTTTTTCTAAAATCTCTCCTCTTTTCTTGAAATCATTTAAAATGATTATAATATTGTGTAAGCTATTCGGTATTTTCAAGGAACTTATAACAGCAAAGACACTTACGCATGAAGGGGTAGAGCGTAATTGTGCACTCAGACATGTAAACAGAAAAAAACAGATACAATGTTTTTGTATAGGGTTTTGCGTAGAGGAAAATAGTACGAGAGAATGAAAAAAGATTCGAAGATATCGCACCCTTTACGTATCTGCTATTATATAGCAGGGTGGGCGATGGTTATATTAGGTATTATCGGTGTCGTATTACCTATTATGCCAACGGTGCCTTTTTTATTGGTTGCCTCATGGTGTTTTACGCGTTCTTCTCCACGTTTTCATCAATGGTTGAATAATCATCGTATTTTTGGTCCCCCTATTAAGCGATGGGAAGAAAAAAAAGCAATCTCTCCATTCGTTAAAGTTTTTGCAATGATGAGTATGACAGGAGGATTTTTATCCTTTTTCGTAATGCTACACCCTCCTTTATGGATTTCCTTACTTGTTGCGGTTATATTATTGCTGATTGCCATTTATATTGTAACACGTCCATCTTCTTAATGATAAAAAAGGCTTTATGAGATACTCTTTTTAGCTTCGACTTATTTGTAAAAACTATGAGGACTTTTAAGTTTTGAATATAAGCTCTCCATATCCAAAATACATATGAAATAGCAAGCTTTTTGAGCGCAATTAATTAATAATATGTTTGTGAAATAATTTTTATGAACAAAGAAGATTGTTTACGAACACTCAAAATGTTCTCACTTGGTAAACAATGATAAATCACATTCATGGAAGAGAGTCATTATTTTTGTAAAGCATGTTTGTATGAATCTCTACATATACATCATTGAAAAGTCATTGATATGATAGACATTTCGTTTGTTTTCATATCTCTTAATGAGGATATAATACAAAGCTTACTAAATACCCTCATTTTTATACTTATACAGTTAAGAAGCCGGTCTATTATATCAATCTTTAAGGTTACATCTGTTCTTAACTTAAGAATAATTCATAAGAAACAACAGAATTTTTCAAATGGTTTATACATACACGCATTCTCATTATAATATGCGAATAAATAATTTCTCTGTCTTGATATAAAGCTTATTCGAAATAAAAATATTATTGCATTCTCTGTTTTTTAATGAAGTCATGCCCCTCACGTAAAACAAAAGGTCTCCCAAATCATGTTATTTACACATTTATTTTAATGAAACATTTCTCAACGCTTTACTCATTTCATAATAGCAGACCATACATGGATAAAGTAAAATCTCATTGTAACGTGTATAAAATCTATTTGAGCACCATCATCCTTGCCTTTCAAAATGCACACCAATAGTCACCATGCTATTTGTCATCCTCCAATGTTGCCTTAGTAATTCCTAATGCTACAATTATAGCTTGTCATCTGGTTTTGTATATTTTGACACTAGATTTTGTACCAATTTATTTTTTCAAAGAGTTTAAAGATGTTCTCAAAGGGTTTTGAAAGCCTTTTCTCATTTTTACTTATGGAAACGCACTTTTTTCTGATTTTCGGTAATTTTTGCAATTTTAGGTGTCAAAATCTATTTTGATAAAACGCGCATTGAATGGTCAAAATTGTACATAAAAACAACAAATTACCACGTATTCCTACTTAATCCAACCTCTTCCCACTTAGTATAAAACCTACTGTCAAACTACAACAATAACCCTTAGAACTTGAAAACCTTCATACATGCAAGGAGATGAGTGTGCTTGATTTAACAGGGTTAAAATGAGAAAATCTCCTTGGCTAAACTTCCTTGGCCCGTTAAGTATTTTTTTAATGCGTCGTAAATATTTTTAAGTCTTATCTATCGCGCCTTATGTAAGTGAAGCGTATGCGTGGTAGGCCAAGTAGAATCTGCTCAAAAACAGCCGAACTGTTTACAGACCAGCAAAGGTTAAGAATCCTCGTCCTTAGGGTAGGACAAAAATCAATCTTATAAACAATATGATGGATCAATATACTTGTTTTAAAGAACCGGAAACTATGTCTTTATAGGTCTAGCAATTCGTTTTTTATTACCAAAAAAATTGAGATAACGTTGTACTTCTTTTGAATCACCGATCGTTTTTTCAGGATTATCTGAAAGTTTTACGGCTGGTCGACCATTGGCATAGGTCACCTTACAAACAAGGGAAAGAGCATCAAGAGTTTCAATTTCCTGAGGTGCACAGCCTGTAAAATCATTGGTAAGATCCGTGCCCCATCCAAAACTCATGCGCACTTTACCATGGAAATGATGATAGGTTTTTTCAATTGTATTGACATCAAGAGCATCAGAAAAAATTAAAAGTTTTTTGCGTGGATCTTTTCCTTTTTCTTTCCACCATTGAATAATACGTTCACCACCTTCAATAGGAGGCGCACTATCGGGTCTGAAACCCGTCCAATCAGCGACCCAATCTGGTGCATTGCGTAAAAATTCTTCTGTACCAAAGGTATCAGGTAATACAATGAGAAGATTTCCACCATAATAACGATTCCAATCTTGCAAGACTTGATACGGAGCTCTGCGTAATTCATCATCATTGTTGCTGAGAGCCGCAATAACCATAGGCAATTCGTGTGCATTGGTTCCAAGAGCTTCTAAATCCGTATCCATGGCAAGAAGAACATTAGAAGTTCCAGTAAAAGAATGACCAATGCCTTCTTTTAATGCTTCCACACACCAGCGCTGCCATAAAAAAGAATGGCGACGCCTTGTCCCAAAGTCAGATATTTTAATATCAGGCAATTTTTTGAGACGTTCAACTTTACTCCACATTTTTGCTTTAGCACGCGCATAAAGTACATCAAGAGCAAAACGATCTAGTTTTTTGAGAGCAGCACGTGAACGTAATTCACTAATAATAGCAAGGGCAGGAATTTCCCACATGGAACTATGGGCCCAGGGTCCATGAAAATGAAGGATATATTGGCCATCTTTGCGGGTGAGTTCATATTCTGGAAGTTGAAAATTCTCAAGCCACTGAAGAAAATCCGGTTCAAAAATTTGTTTGCGTCCATAAAATGTATTACCAGCAAGCCAAATCATTTCTTTTTTTGTAAAGCGCAAACTAAGAGCATGATCAAGTTGGGCACGCAATTCACTCTCATCAATATCGTCGGCAAGACGTATTGTTTTAGAGCGATTTATGAGGGAAAAAGTAACATTAACATTAGGATATAACCCCCAAATCATCTGCACCATTAGAAGCTTATAAAAATCCGTATCAAGAAGTGACCGAATAATGGGATCAAGTTTCCAAGTGTGATTGTAAACACGTCTAGCAATATCCGGATGATTCATAACCTTTTTCTTTCATTTTCATAAAATCTAAAATATTATGCACCAACACGGCTAATATAGGCGGTGCAATATAACAACTCTACAGTTTTGGACAAGAATAAAAAGTCTGCTCTCTTTTTTCATCTTTAATCTTTAAGATTTGACAATACGTATAATTTCATGCTGACCTGTTTTTTGTAACTTTATCCCTATATGAACTTCGGTATATTCTTTGCTATTAATATAGAGCATATTTTTAGGTCCCCATTTTACTTTAATGCAATAAACGGCATCATAAAACTTCATTGTTGCTTCATATTTTGGCCAAATAGAGGGTAAATGTGGCTGCAAAAACAATAGGTCTCCCTGACGCTGTATTCCAAGAATAGCTTGTGTTGCGGCGCGATAAAACCAACCGGCTGAACCTGTATACCAAGTCCAACCGCCTTGACCACATCGTGGTTCAACAGCATAAATATCTGCGACCATTACATAAGGTTCAACACGATAAATTTCAGGATCTTGTCCATGGGTAATTGGGTTTATCATAGAAAATAAAGCATAAGCTTTATCGTTTTGTTCCATTTCAGCCAACGCAAAAATACTCCAAATGGCACCATGCGTGTATTGACCACCATTTTCTCGAATTCCTGGAGGATAACCTTTTATATAACCAGGCTCGAGCGTACCTTTATCAAAAGGCGGCCAAAAAAGGCGAATGAGTCCGCCTTTTTTATCATAGAGATGTTCCAACATTGATGTCATTGCTTGTTTTTGACGTTCAGGCGATGCCATTTGAGAAATGATAGCCCAAGATTGAGCAATGGTATCAATTTGACATTCATCATTGATTTTAGAGCCAAGAGGTGTTCCATCATCAAAATAACCACGTCGATACCAAGCACCATCCCAACCATTTTTCTCTAGGCATTTTGTTAAATGTTCAAGGTACGTACTCCATATTTGCATATGGCTATTGTCAGCACGTTTTTTGGCTAAAGAGATAAATGCTTGTAATGTGTACCCAAGAAACCATCCTAACCAAATGCTTTCGCCTTTTCCTTCCACACCGACCAAATTCATGCCATCATTCCAATCCCCACCTAAAATAAGAGGGAGACCATGTGGTCCGCAGCGTTTAATGGCAAGGTCTAAAGCTAAAACACAATGTTCATAAACTGTTGCAACCTTTGGGGATTGGGTGGGTTGAAAATAAGCATCCTGTTGCCCACTTTTGAGAACATCACCTTCAATAAAAGGAATGAGCGTATCAAGAAAAGCGTCATCACCAGTGGTAGTGACATAAAGAGCTGTTGCATATGCAAGCCAAACGATATCATCAGAAATGTATGTACGAACACCAGCATTTGTGTCAGGCAACCACCAATGTTGCACATCACCTTCAAGAAATTGGTGCGCTGCTGCATTTAACAATTGTTCACGTGCTAATTGTGGTTCCAGCAATAACAAAGACAAGCTATCTTGTAACTGGTCACGAAAACCAAATGCACCACTCGCTTGGTAAAAGCCTGCGCGTGCCATGATGCGGCATGCGTAGATTTGATAAGGAAGCCAATGGTTGACCATAAGATTAAAAGAAGCATCAGGTGTTTTGACTTGGAAAGGAGAAACAAAATCACTCCATTGCTGTTTTTGTTTTGTGAGCTGAATTTCAAAATCACTTGCACGTACTTGATTGAGTAATTTTTCAGCTTCTTGCCTATTTTCAGCACTGCCAAGATAGAAGATGATTTCTTTTGTTTGCCCTAGTTGAAGATCAATATCATAGGCGAATGCTGAACAAGGATCACATCCTGCTTCAATGGTATTCGAAAGAGCAGCGGCTTTACGGATCGCATTTGGACGTGTTACGGTTCCCGTTGCACCAATAAATTCAGCGCGATTGGTCGTAGTGCTGGTTGGCATTTCGGACGCTGATAAAAATGTAACTTGTTGAGATTTCTCGATGTGATAGGGATTTTGAATAAAATGTGCACCCCATCTGGTCTCATAAGAGGAAACAATAAAGGGGGCATATTTTGTACGGACATTTCCCAAAACCCATTCAACATAATTATAAAGGCGTAAACTGCGTGGTTTTTTCCCTTCATTCGTAAGGATAAGACGTGAAAAGCGAATAGGTTTTTCGGGATCAAGTGTATGAGTCAATTCTAATGCGATTTCTGAATGTGTTGATTTAAAAGTTGAGAATCCAAACCCATGACACGCCTCATAGACAATATTTTCGTCACATTCAACAGTAGAAACGGGTGAGAAACGTTTTAAAGACTGGCGATCAACCAGATAAAGAGCTTCTCCTGGTCGGTTAGACGTTGGATCATTCGCCCAAGGAGTTAGTTGATAATCGCGGCTATTGTTAGCCCAAGTAAAAATTGCACCTTCAGCAGAGACATGAAAACCAAATCTGTGATTAGCAATGACATTAATCCACGGATGCGGTGTAGTGGTACGTCCATGAAGACGTATTACATAATGATTGTGCTGATTAAAACCACCGTAACCATTCCAATATCTTAGATCTTCTCCATTTGGGAGAAAAGAGGATGGTTTTTGTTGGCTAATAAGACCAATGGAAGAAAAAAGATTTTGTTCAGTTTGTGTTGTAAATTGCTGTCCTTCGTTATATCTTGGCAAGTCTAATTGATCATAAGGTTCTTGATAATTTTTACGAACTGTGAGATTAAAATCATTCTCATCAAGTCGTTTAAGTTGTTCAGATAAAGAGCCATTTTGGGCATCAAGAACGATACGCGCTGATGCAAGAAGCGTTTTAAAACTCTGTTCACTCATTTGATCGCGTCGAAGCATGAAAATATGTTGGCGTTCATCTGCTTTTTGCGTGTGGTGATAATAAGATTCACAGACCCACTCAAGAGCGCGTTGTGTACTTTGTATATAAGAAAATGTTTGTTCATTAAGAATGACCAAATCAACAATGAGTCCACGCATACGCCAATATTCATGTGCTTTAAGGAGCTCGCGCAGTACAGTTATATTTCCCTCGTTATTTAATCTAAGAAGACAGAGTGGATTGTCTCCTGAGATAGACATGGGCCAAAGATTAGACTGTTTTCCTAGCGTTTTTGCTAATATTTCAGAAGGAAGACGCCACGTTCTTTCTGGATAAATAAGTGGTGTTGCATATTTTTGATAGACAATAGCTTCTTTAAGCTGGGTTCCGCTCTGATACAATGCGACTTGTGAGCGCGTCCATGCCATTGAAAGTTCTTTTTGAAACATATCAGGTTGTCGATAATGTTTAATATGATTATTTAGCGCTTCTTTTGTATGAGCAGCAAAAGTCCAAAAAATAAGTTCTGCTTTTTCATGGGCTGGAATTTTTATACGGCATCGCAATGACATAACAGGGTCAAGAACACAACCTTGACTGTTACTGAAACGAGCATTTTGGTCAAATGCAGCAGGACGATGAATGGATCGCCCCCGACCAATAAACAGAGAGCGATCTGTTTCAGCTTCTGTCTCTTGGAGAATATCTGTTGTACTAGAAACAAAATGAGCAACATAGATTTCAGGGTCACTAGGCGAGCGTTTGCGCCTTTTGGCAAAAATTGTTTTACCTTCTTCAGTAATTTCTGTCTCTATAAACATACGGGAAAAAACAGGATGAACTTGGTCTGTATCCATCGTGGCAAGTGCTAATTCACCATAAGAAGTCACTTCAATGAGTCGGTCTTTATTTGTCGTATTCATCAGTTGAATACGTCTCCCTTCGCCACATCCTTCAGATGTAATAAGACATTCAAGTGTTGATTTAATACCATCAACCATTTTTGTATATTCAGCCTTTTCATCTGTAAAAATGCTGACAGCGTCTTCTTCAATAACACGTGTTGGCTCACCAGTAACAGACCACCACCGTCCACTATGCGTATCACGTAAGAAGAATAAAGTACCTTGTTGATCTTCTGTTGCATCAGGAATAAAGCGCGTAATCGCATAATCGTGCCAACGACTGTAACCAGAACCGTTCGCTGTTAACATGGTAGAATAAAAGCCATTAGACAAAAGTAAAGTTGCTCGTGGTTTGAGTAACGGGTTTGTAATAATGCGCAAAGGGGCTGCGTCAAATGCTTGAGACTTATTGCGCATACGATTAACAGCTTTGGTATGAATAATAGGAATGAGATGAGGCGCTCTTTCCTGTAAGAGCAATTGTGTTGCTTCAATAACGGGATCACGGTGAAAACGATCACGCATTCGCCCTTGAAAAATAACATTGTTAAGAGCAAGAATAGACATGCCATGATGATGCGCATAATAATTGCGTACAATGGCGTATTTTTCCCCTGTTTTCACACGTGTTGGAGTAAAATCAACAGAGTCATAATAACCATATGTTCCTAAAGCTCCAAGATCACGGAGTCGTTTTAAATTAGCGACAGCGCAAGCAGGAGCATATTGTGCCGCTAGAAGGCTGGCATAGGGAGCAATGACAGCATTGCGTGAAAGACCACGTTGGAGTCCGAGGTTTGGAACACCAAAATGAGCGTATTGGTAATTCATTAAATGATCGCGAGCATTAAATGCGGCTTCTGAAATACCCCATGGCAATTCCCGTTTATGGGCATATTGTATTTGACAACGAATAATCAATCGATTTGTTTGATCTAGGAGAGATCCTAAAGGTTCATGCATTACGAGAGATGGCATAAGATATTCAAACATTGATCCAGACCATGATAGGAGTGCACCTTTCCCACCTATGGGTACGAGAAGTCTACCAAGACGAAACCAATGTTTAAGTTTTATATCTCCTTTTGCGATGGCAAAAAAGCTTGCAAGACGTGCTTCTGAAGCAAGTAGGTCATAACAATTTTCATCGAGTTTGTTTTCTTGAACACGATATCCTATGGATAAGAGATGCCGTTTAGGCTGTTCTAAAAAGTCAAATTTCATATCAAAGGCTATTTGCCGTGCCATTATAGCCAGCCTGTTTAGTTTTTTACTTAATTTTTCAGTATCACAATGAGCAGTCGCATCATTATGATGAGCGTTACAGGTGTCGATAAGGCATTTAGCCCAAGAAAGCGCACCAGCAGATTCTATCGTTTGAATTTTGTGGTCAAGTTCACCGACTAAGTGCACAATATCGTGGGCTGCAAGTGAAAGATCTATGATGTGAGAAGGGACCGTATTTTCTTGTTCTAAAAAAGTGAAGACAGAGTCATGAAAACGAGTGATGTTTTCTTCGATTTTTTGGCGTAAAGAGCGTAAACTGGGTTGATGATCTGGAATTTCTCTGACAGTTTCTTCAAGAATAGCAAGAACATCCGATAAGCCTTCTCGATCACTTTGGAAAAAAAGAGGCGGTTTTTCAGCCCATTCACTTAAAGCAGAAGAGAGTGTTACCAAATGACCGGCAAGATTTCCTGAATCAACGGTTGATACATAAGTAGGTAAAAGAGGCCTGAGTGTATCCGTTTCATACCAATTATAGAGATGACCACGAAACTTTTCCATTTTTGTAAGAGAGCGTAATGTACATTCAATACGGGTGATGGTCTCTTCAAAACCAATCCAGCCAAAATCACGTGCTGCAATAATAGAAAGGAGATAAACCCCAATATTCGTAGGCGATGTACGTTGAGCAACAAGAGGTTCAGGATCTTCTTGAAAATTATCGGGAGGCAAATAGTTGTTTTGTGCATTGACAAAGGTTGCATAATAAAGCCATGTCCGACGTGCAATAGAACGGAGTTTTTTTTCATCTTTTGAAGAAAGATCAAGGCTATCTTGAAAGGTTGAAGGTTGACTCACAATCCAAGCAATGAAGGGTGAAAAAAACCATGCTATCCCAAAAGGCAAAGCAACCAAGCTTGCAAAACTATCAGAAAAAAGAGGGAGTGCTATAGTAAGAATACCAATAAGCGATGCTGGTGCCATTGTAAAAACATAGAAACGCAAACTATTGGGTATTGATTTTGTTGCGGCAGAAGTTTTCCATTCAAGAAGATGCTGTTTTGAAATCGTCATACGATAGAGTGTACGAATAATCGCATCGGTCATAAAATACGCCGAATGAGCAAGAAACGTCGTTTTAAGAAATATATCAGCGCTTGTAAGAGCAATTTTGTTCCAAATTAATTGAAAATGTCCACGCAAAGAATGATCTATATTGGATGAGACAAGCGTTTTTAATACACATAGAATGGGTGAAATGAAGGAGCTAAACAACAAGAATAGTTGCCAGACGATTGCACTCTTTAAAGACAAAAAAGCCCATCCTGCAAATGCTGCGATTAACCACATAAGTGGCGTGAGAGAACGACGTAAATTATCCTGCATTTTCCAACGCGTCACGGAACTTATTTGACGGTGGGGAAAAAGATAAGGCAAAAGCTGCCAATCACCGCGGACCCAACGATGATAACGCATAACATCAATATTGTAAGCGGTTGGATAGTCTTCAATGACTTCTATGCTACTTACCAGAGCAGTACGAGCATAACCTCCCTCTAAGAGATCATGGCTAAGAATAGTATTTTCTTTAATTTTGCCATCAAGCGCTTGTTCAAATGCATCAATATTATAAAGACCTTTACCGATAAAGGTGCCTTCTCCTAAAAGATCTTGATAAGTATCAGAAACAGCAAAAACATAAGGATCAATGCCACGGTTTATAGAAAAAACCCGTTGGAGAATTGATGTTTTTTTTCCTGTTGTAAGAGAAGGAATAATGCGTGGTTGTAAAATGCTATAGCCCTTTACAACCTTTCCACTTTGTGGATCAAAAACGGGATAATTGAGTGGATGGTTAAGCTTTCCAACAAGTTTCGCGACGCTCTCTGGAGTAAGACGTGTATCACAATCCAGCGTCATAACAAAACGGCAATCCATGGGAAGATGTGGATTGGGAGGATAAAAGCTTGTATTTTTATCGCCTCTTAAGAGCCGATTAAGTTCATGAAGTTTTCCTCGCTTTCGTTCCCATCCCATCCAACATTTTTCGCTTGTATTATAAAGGCGTCGGCGATGTAAAAGGAAGAAAAGCGGAAGTTCATCACGATGATAACGACTATTGAGTTTATCAATACTCTTTTGCGCATAGTGCAATAAATCAAGATCATCTTGCGTTTCTCTCAATGGAGCATCCACCCAATCTGTAATGAGTGCAAAATGAATGGCACCTTTAGGATTGGAAAGATAGTGCACTTCAAGATTGCGCACTTGTTCATCAATGTCAGCGCGTGATGTCATCAAAGTAGGTACAACAACCATTGTCCGTGCATGTTTTGGAATACCTTCTTTATATTCATAACCAATGAGTTGTTTTGATGGGACAAACCACGAAACAACAGTGTTAAATAAAGCAAAAGCAGCATCGATAGCAGGAAAAAGCGCCAATCCAGTAAAGCAAAAAGACATCCATTGTGTCATGCCAGATAGCTGTAAAAGGGCGTAAATTACCAGCAAAAGAGCAAGCGTCAGAAGAGAGACAGGAACGGCGATGACTCTCAATTTTGAGCAACAGGAAGCGCGTGTCCATTTTATGAGAAAGGGCGGAATATACCCACAAGCCTTTTCAAATATGCCACGACCATCATCAACAAGGTACCACCCCACACAAGAATGATGAGGCATATCTTTAGAAGTGGAATTTGCCATTTCTACAACTTTATGTGCAACTTCCAGTTCACTAAGAGGCGAAAAGCGAGAAACTTTTTCAATGACTTGTCGATAAATATTGCGTGAGTGAGCATCAATTTCAGAAAAATCACTATTTTTACGCAAAATAGAATCGACACAACTCACTGTTTCAAACCATGCTGTCCAATCAACATCATCTATAGCTTTAAGAGAACAGATAATATTTCCCATGGTCACACCATCTGCTGCTTGTCGGGTATGTTCATCAGCTGTTGCAATCTCTAAGCTACTGCCTTGGCTTTTCAATTGCTTTTCAAGCCAAGTTAATGCTACGGTTGAATCGACAGATGCACTGCGCAGGCGATAGAATAAATGTGCTGAAAAAGTTGGATCAACAGTAAATGGTTTATACTGCGTAAAAAGAGAGTGTAGATTTGTTTTATTTTCTACAAGAGAAATTTTATCAGCTACTTGACTAGCAAGATGGCGCATATGTCGCGCTTTTTCGATACGTACTGAAAGACGACGGACATTTTCAATGAGCAGCATTTGCATAACTGAAGGAAGAGCCCACAATTCACCAATTGTGAGCGCACAAACTTCTTGAAATCCGTTGGTCATAGCCATGAGTGTTTCTTGTGAAAAGCTGCTATCGGTATGCGCAATATAAAGCCAAGTTAAAGCAAAAATTCGTGGTATTCCGGCTTTGTGTGTAGAAAGAGGAAGTTGCTTTATGAAGGACTTGGGTAGATTACGACGTAGCTTTTGTATGGTTTTATCAATGGTGTAATGATTATCAATGAGCCATTGAGCAGATGGTGCGATGGTTTCATCATTTCGAGCAGCAAAATCACTGGTATGAAAGGCATGAAGAATAAGTTTAGCATTTTCATTCAATCTCTTGCGAAAATCTCCTACTCCTTCATATTCAGGGAGTAAAATTTCTTTACCAGAAGCTATATCATGCCCTAAGTTATAAAGATCTTCCTGTACCTTATAAATTGCACGAAGAGGAAAATCCGTATTAATAAAATGATCTTTTTTCTCTTTTTGAGAAAAAAAGCACTTTATGAAAGGTATTATGCACGTCATAGTGTCCCATTGTTATTCAATTACATTGTTTTTTATTTAAATTTTAAGCATTTTATCTGAATAGTGAACCGTTGTTAGACAAAAAACAAACTTTTTGTTTTTATTTGCAAGCATTTATAATTTTTGTTTCAATAATTTAAAAATAAGCAGACAATTTTTTTATAAAATAAAAAGGTCACTCCTAATGAGTGACCTTAATAATAAAACCAACTTTAATGATTGATGATTAATCTTGTTCTTGTTTTTTCAAAGCTGCACCCAGAATATCACCAAGAGAAGCACCTGAATCTGTAGAACCATATTGTGCAACAGCTTCTTTTTCCTCTGCAATTTCTAAAGCTTTAATCGATACTGAAATTTTACGTGTTTTTTTATCAAATGCTGTGATGCGAGCATCAACCTTTTGCCCAATTGCGAAACGCTCAGGACGTTGCTCATCACGATCACGCGCAAGATCAGCACGCCGAATGGTTGTCTCAAGGTTGTGGTCAATCAATTTCACACCAATATCATTGTCGTTAACAGCAATCACTTCGCATGTTACAACTGCACCTTTTCGCAATTCGCCAGAAGCAGCTGCTTCTCCAACTTTATCGCTGGAAAGCTGCTTAATTCCAAGAGAAATGCGCTCTTTTTCAATGTCAACATCAAGGACCACAGCCTTAACGATATCGCCTTTATTATAAGTATCAATAACTTGTTCACCAGGACGGTTCCAATCAAGATCAGACAAATGAACCATACCGTCAACATCGCCTTCAAGCCCAATAAACAGACCAAATTCTGTTTTATTTTTAACCTCTCCTTCAATTTGCGAATTGACAGGAAATTTATTGGCAAAAGCTTCCCATGGATTTTCAAATGTTTGTTTTAAGCCAAGAGAAATACGCCGTTTAGAAGGATCAATCTCAAGAACAACCACTTCTACTTCTTGTGATGTAGACAGAATTTTTCCAGGATGAACATTTTTCTTTGTCCAGCTCATTTCAGAAACATGGATCAGCCCTTCGATTCCTGGTTCAATTTCAACAAAACCACCGTAATCAGTAATGTTGGTAACAGCACCCGTAATTTTTTTACCAATCGGATACCGGACACTGATGCTTTCCCAAGGATCACTTTCAAGCTGTTTCATTCCAAGAGAAATACGGTGCGTATCTTGATTAATGCGAATAATCTGCACTTTAATCGTTTGGCCAATTGTGAGCACTTCAGATGGGTGATTAACACGCCGCCATGCCATATCTGTAACGTGCAAGAGACCATCAATCCCACCAAGATCAACAAAGGCACCATAATCTGTAATATTTTTCACCACACCTTCAACGATTTGATTTTCTTCAAGATTTTGTACGATTTCTGAACGTTGCTCAGCGCGACTTTCTTCTAAAACAGTGCGGCGTGAGACCACAATATTGCCACGACGACGATCCATCTTCAAAATTTCAAAGGACTGTGAATTATGCATGAGGGGTGAAACATCACGAATGGGACGAATATCAACTTGGCTGCGAGGCAAGAAAGCAACGGCACCATCAAGATCAACTGTAAAACCACCTTTTACTTGGCTAAAGATCACTCCATCAACGCGTGCACCAGCATTGAATTTTT
Organism: Bartonella sp. AP21QHHD; assembly: GCF_042196205.1. NCBI lineage: Bacteria > Pseudomonadati > Pseudomonadota > Alphaproteobacteria > Hyphomicrobiales > Bartonellaceae > Bartonella > Bartonella sp. AP21QHHD. The sequence continues at coordinate 80,134 of NZ_JBHIPT010000011.1, forward strand.
CCTCCAAACGGACCCAACTTTCTTCGCGCCGTGCTTTTTCACGCGATAAAACAGCTTCACCCATCGCATTTTCAATGCGTTCAATGTAAACCTCAACTTCATCGCCAACTTGCAAAGAACCATCTTTTGCTTTAGCTCCAAATTCTTTGAGAGGAATACGTCCTTCGACTTTAAGACCAGCATCAATAATGGCCATGTCTTTTTCGATTGCAATAACACGACCTTTAACAACAGATCCTTCATTAAGATCATTAGTTTGAAAAGATTCTGTTAAAAGGGCTTCAAAATCCGCTGTTGTGGGATTGTATTGTGACATAAGAACTCCTAATATATACCTTGTATTATAAGGTATGAGCGCTAGGTTAGTGTTAACATGAGTAACTCCCTAGCCTTTTCCTTGAATAAAGGAAAAAAGTTAGCGCTAGGCTGGAAGTTACCTTAACGAATTTATCCAATTATATGCATTTTTATGATTGGATCAACAAAACTGCATGCAATTTCAAATGTTGCTTCTATACTCAATTCTGACGTATCAAGCAAGTGGGCGTTTTTTGCTGGTTTTAGTGGACTTTGTTTGCGCGTTATATCGCGACTGTCGCGCTGTTCAAGTTGAGCTAGGATTTCATGATAATTTGCTTGAACACCTTTTTTTAAAATCTCTTGGTAGCGGCGTTTGGCGCGTGTTTGAACATTGGCTAGAATATAAAACTTGATATCGGCATCAGGACAAACAATCGTTCCGATATCACGCCCATCAAGCACACAGCCGGGCAAAACTTTAGCAAAGTTGCGTTGTTTTTCGACAAGAATTTTGCGTACAGCAGGGTTAATTGCTATTTTTGAAGCCGCTTCACCAAGTTCATGAGAAGAAAGAAGAGAAGGATTTAAGGTATTAAAATCAAGTTCTTTAGCATAAATAATAGCATTTTTTTCATCATTAAGAGCTAAATTTTGTTGTAAAAGCGTATGAGCAACACTACGATAAGTAAGACCAGTATCGAGATGACGAAGGCGATAATGTGCAGCAATTTTGCGTGCTAAGGTTCCTTTGCCTGAGGCAGCAGGTCCATCAATGGCGATAACAAAAGGCTTCAAGCGATTTTTCCCCCAAGTTGTTTTATAAAAGGAATAAATTCTGGAAAGCTCGTAGCGATCATTCGTTTATCATCAATGGTAACAGGTTTTTCTGACACAAGCCCAAAAATGAGAAAACACATAGCAATTCGATGATCAAGATGTGTGGCAACATACCCACCCCCCAAACCTTTGGCAGAACCTTTTCCATAAACAATAAGAAAATCTTGACCTTCTTCACAGTCTACGCAATTAATTTTTAATCCTTGAGCAACAGCAGACAATCGATCCGATTCTTTTACACGCAATTCTTCAATTCCTAGCATAACTGTTTTGCCTTCTGCAAAGGCAGCTGCTACTGCCAAAGCAGGATATTCATCTATCATCGATGGAGCACGTTCTTTGGGCACCGTAACGCCTCTAAGGACCGATGATTTTATCCGTAGATCAGCAACATCCTCTCCACCTGTTTGACGTCGGTTCAAAAATTCAATTTGAGCACCCATTTCCCACAATGTTTCGATAAGTCCTATTCGAGAGTTATTTATCAAAACATTTTCAATGGTGATATCAGAGTCTTCTATAAGAAGGGCTGCGATAATTGGAAAAGCAGCAGAAGAAGGATCACCCGGAATATGAATCGTTTGTCCAGTAAGATGGGATTGACCATTAAGATGAATCAAACGCGCACCTTCGTTATCTTTTTCTATTTCAAGTTGCGCACCGAATGCTTTTAACATTTTTTCCGTATGATCTCGTGTCAGAACTGGTTCAATAACAGTTGTAGTGCCGGCGGTATTGAGTCCAGCAAGCAGGATTGCTGATTTAATTTGGGAGGAAGCTATTGGAACACGGTAACGAATCGGATTAGCCATTTTCGGACCATAAAGCGTTAAAGGAAGGTGATCGTCACGCGTTGCCTCAATTTCAACCCCCATGAGACGCAGTGGATCAAGGATACGTCCCATTGGACGTTTAGAGAGAGAAGCATCACCAATAAAGGTTGTTTTCATATGATACGGACCAACCATTCCCATAACCAAACGAGCACCTGTTCCAGCGTTTCCAAAGTCTAAAGGTTTTTGTGCAGCTAAAAGGCAACCATTCCCTGTTCCTCGTATGATCCAGAAGTCTTCTTTTTTAATAATACAGGCACCCATAGCTTGCATAGCAGCAGCTGTATTGAGTACATCAGCGCTTTCAAGTAATCCATGAATATATGTCTCACCACTTGCTAATCCTCCCAATATAAGAGAGCGATGAGAGATTGATTTATCTCCTGGTATTTGAATTTTTCCAGAGAGACTACTCGATTTATAGGTGGTTATAGGGATTGCTTTTTGCATGGAAATTCTATTTAATTCTATCTAACTTTTATCAAATTGTGCATCCTTTAGCACATGCTTTAAAAGACGTCATGAAAAAATCACTGTGGAACAGTGTATTTATCTTTGACAAAGGTATTATTTTTCGATTAAGCACCATAAAATTTATCTTTTAATGGAATAATAGTTAATCAAAGAGGCACGGTTTATGGCAAAACAAGAACTTGGAACTAAACGTGTTGATCCAGAAACAGGAAAAAAATTTTACGATCTAAATCGCGATCCTATTGTGTCGCCCTATACAGGAATTTCTTATCCGCGTTCTTACTTTGAAGTTGCAGCAGCTGAAGCAAATAATGAAGAAGAAGTTGATACTGAAGAGCTTGATACAGCACTTGAAAAATCTGCTTTTATGCTTCTTGAAGATGATGATGTGGATTCTAAAGATGACGATCTTCCTGATTTAGAAGATAGTGATGTAGATCTTGGTGATGATGATGATACATTTTTGTCTCATGATGGTGACGATGAAGATGATGACGTTACTGATATTCTCGGAGGCGGTGTTTCTAATGATGACGATGCTTAAAAGAAGTAAAAGAGGACATCTTTTCCATTGAATGTAAATTCTTCTTGATCTTCAATTTTGATCGTTCTAGAAAAGCTGGAATTGTATACTGTCTTTTTGGGACAATTTGTTTTTATAGGGGCTATAGCTCAGCTGGGAGAGCGCTTGCATGGCATGCAAGAGGTCAGCGGTTCGATCCCGCTTAGCTCCACCAAAAAGACCAACTGTTCTATCAAGGGAATCAATTATAATAAAAGATGTGTGCATCAATTTAAAAGGTTTATGTGCTATTTAATTATCATTCCAATAGCGCCTGTTCCTTGCATTTTAATGATATTATAATACATTTTTAATCATTTGTTGGATTATAAAATTTACTGTCGCAACCGTGAAAGTAGATAATTTTTTTATGCTTTGCACAGAAATAGAAAATGAGCTGTTTAACCTGCGCCTTGTCTTAAAGGACAAAATTTGAATTTCCTTTACCACAATATTTCCACAAATATCATAATATGTTGGTTACCGGTATCTTTTTAAAAGATATGAAGTACTTAAACAAAGAGTAGAGAATAAAATATTAAAATATACTTCTCAATTATTGCGAATCAGAACTTTTTTCGAGTATTTTTAGCCTGATCAGATGTTCTGCCAATTAAAAATTATCCACCTTGAGTAGCGTATACCTGCTCAATACTAAGGTATATTAACACTTAAATAATATATTGAATCAATTAATTTTTTCCTTGCACGTCACAAACAAGGTCGAGGTGTAAGAGCAAAGTGGTGCCATCATTATATGTGCTAATTCCCAATGTTACGGATAATTCTTACATTTGAGAATGTATGTTCATAAAAAAACATTTTTAGTCTTTTCTTTCACAGTTTTTATCCACATACCCATTGTGCTTGTTATGTGCAAGCCAATGGTTTTATTGATTCAGCCTCAAGAAATCTGAAACGATAAAACCCTACGCCATTCGAGATTCTTACTTTAATATGAATAACGATATATTATCTTTATAAATCAACATCTTAAACCATTTAAGAAAAAGAATAAAAATGCTTCTCATAAATATTCTCAAATGCAAAAGCTATCACAACATTGGAGACTGACTTGTTACTTCATAGGCGTTACAAATCTTTCTCTGAATACTCCCTACCCTGAGTATTCATTGTGTGTAAAGTTGCATATACCTTATCATCCTATAAACGGGAGTGTTTTTACAATACAATAAGATAACTTCTTTCAATTAAGATGAACTGGATGGACGAGTATGTTTTATTTCATACAATACTAAATACACTTAGTTTTTTTGAAGACTGTAGCGCCCTCTTTATACAAAACAACGTTTTTTCGTTTAATGCATTTCTCGTTTTTTTATATTGAATATTTTACCCTTTTTATGATGCCCGAATTGCATTTGTTTTAATTGCTATTTTATACGCTTAACAAAGAAAATATTCATATAATAATCAGCCAGTAATACGCATAATGAAAATAAAAAATGATATTATATTTTAAAATTTTTCTTCAATAACCTCTAGTACTTAGCCCAATGCGAAATGCCAACACTAAATAGAAGATGGTTTCTATTATAAATTTTTTTAACAAAGGAGGTAAAAATGTCGAGAGTATCTTCAAATATATTGTGTATTGCAAAAGCTTTCTGTCGCTTGAGTTTATTCTAAAAAATAACAATTTATTTCATTGAACGATCGGAAAAACGACACTATTTTATCATATTATGCGGAATTTTGCTTTTGAATAATTTTATCCCATCAATTCCCTGATTGAGATTTTCAAAAATCTTCCCTAATGCCATCCACATCTTTTTAATTGCTGTTCATAGAGCCTCGATATCCTTGCCATGCGCTGTGCTGTCTGTGAAAGCGCAGCACTGACATGCCCACCACTACGTGCATAAGCACCATGCCCCATATGATAATTTAAATAAAGGCTATATGCATCATCAAACCTCACCCCATTGCGTTGAACACTTTGGCTATGATACCAAGCAACAAAATCAGCAGCATCTGCGAAATTCGTACGCCATGCAAAAGACTTTCCTGTAGAGCGAAGATACATTGCCCATGTACTATCAAGCGCTTGAGCATAACCATAAGCTGTCGACCGACGCTTCCATGGAATAAAACCAAGTAGTTTTTTGCGTGGAGGACGTGCATTGTGACGAAAGCTCGATTCCATCTTAATGGTTGCAAGAATAATAGGCATAGGAATTCCATAGCGCATTTCCGCTCTTTGAGACACCTTACCCCAATTGTCAAAAAAACCATTTTTTTGTGCTAAAATAGCACAAGCATTATTTGTGTGGATGGGAGTGGTTGTTGCACATCCCTCTAGCAAAAACACCAGTGCCCCTAAAAACAAAAGGTGTCGCATATTCCTATTCCTCTCGTTTAAGAAATAAAACAAGATAGAGATACTAAAAAATGATTACCAATCAATAAAGAACATGATCTAACTTGTAATATTTAAGAAGCTTGCTTTGCTTTATTCCTCATCAGCAAAACGCAATGTTTGCGACTGAGCCAATGTTGTCATTTTTGTTGGTTCAGAGTAATTTTCTTTTAATTCGACAGTTTCAATGCGATTTGCCCGTTTCATGATTTTGGAGGACGATATCAAAATTCCCTCTATATCTTCACCTGCTTTATGAAAGTGCTTCTGTAGTGCGCGAACACGCGTATCCATTCGTCCAAAATCTTCCATCAATTTTGCTACTTCTGATTGAATTAAATGCGCTTGTTCACGCATCCGCGCATCTTTCATAATGGTTTGTACCACTTGGACAGAGAGCATCAACAAAGATGGTGAAACAATAATCACATGGGCTCTATTGGATTTTTGTACCAATGCCTCAAAGTCCTCATAAATTGTTGCGAAAATCGATTCAGATGGCACAAAAAGGAAAGCAGTGTCATGGGTTTCTCCAGGAATCAAATATTTTTGTGCAATATCACGAATATGAACTTCCATATCGGTACGAAATTGGCGTTCTGCCTCTTGACGCTCTTGCGCTGATTCTGCCTTACGCATAGCATTCCAAGCTTCCAGAGGAAATTTAGCATCAACAACAAGAGAAGGAGCTTTATTGGGCATATGAATGAGACAATCTGGGCGCTTTCCATTGGAAAGAACAGCCTGAAAAGCATAAGCGTTTGTTGGTAAGGCATCGGCAATAATTGCTTCCATCCGCCCTTGACCGAAAGTACCACGCGTCTGCTTATTGCTTAAAATGGACTGCAACTGAACAACTTGTCCCGTAAGCGATTGAATATTATTTTGTGCTGCATCAATCACTGCTAAACGTTCTTGCAAACGATTCAAATTTTCATAAGTGGATTTGGTCTGTACCTGAAGTGTTTGGCCTAAGCTTGTTGTCATCCCATTGAGTTGCTCACTGAGTGATTTATTCAATTCAGCTTGCCGTTGACCAAAAATTTCCGCCATCGTTTGCATTCGTCCTTGCATTTCAGCTTGTGTTTTCAGCAAAGTAGCCATCTGCATTTGTGCCTCACGTGCGCGTTCAGCAATTTCATTTTCCAAAAATGCTTTTTTTCGATGAGAATGTATCAACATAAAAAATGCCAAACAGACAAGTATAAATAAAAGCAAAAGCATTAGTTTAGAAAAAAAATCACCAGCGAGTATGGAAAAAAACGAATCAAACATAAATTGTAATATAACGCTCTTATTGTAAAAAAACGCAAGAATCCGTTATTCAATATTGACCAATAACAAACCATTGATTAATCTCTACTTATGCCAATGAGATCTTTAGTTACTTTACCTGATCCGATTTTACGGGAAGTGTCCAAACCTGTTGAGCAGGTCGATTCAGCTCTCCAAAAACTTGCGGATGACATGTTGGAAACCATGTATAATGCTAAGGGCGTTGGTCTTGCTGCTATTCAAATTGGTATACCGCTACGTATGTTGGTTATAGATGTCTCTGGAAATTCTGAAGATGAGCAGAAAAAACCACTTGTTATTATCAACCCTGAAATTTTATGGCTTTCAGATGAGCGTAATATTTACAAAGAAGGTTGTCTTTCTATTCCTGATTATTTTGCAGAGGTTGAACGTCCTAAACGCCTTCGTGTTCGCTATCAGAACCGTGAAGGAAAACAAACAGAAATTGAAGCAGACGATCTCTTAGCAACTTGCTTGCAGCATGAAATTGATCATTTAGATGGGCGCCTTTTTATTGATTACATTTCAAAGATCAAACGCGATATGGTGATACGAAAATTTAAAAAACGCGCAAAAGAAAAAAACATGCAGGAAGCAGTTTTGTAATGGCTTTACGATTAAGTTTTATGGGAACACCAGATTTTTCTGTTCCTATTTTACATGCTTTACTGGATGCAGGTCATGATGTTGTTGCTGTTTATAGTCAACCCCCTCGCCCAGCAGGACGTCGAGGGCTTAAATTAATCCCCTCACCTGTTCACAATGTAGCAAAAAAGAAATCCATTCCTGTCTTCACGCCTCAAACACTTAAAACAGCCGAACAACAGGAGCAATTTGCAGCACTTTCTGTTGATGCTGCTATTGTCGTGGCTTATGGACTCCTTTTACCTAAAGCTATTCTCGAAACGCCGCGTTTTGGTTGTTTTAATGCCCACGCTTCACTCTTACCACGTTGGCGTGGTGCTGCGCCTATTCAACGAGCAATTATGGCTGGTGATAAAGAAACAGGTATCATGATCATGAAAATGGATGAAGGACTTGATACGGGGCCTATCGCTCTTTCTCGCTCCATCCCCATTACTGATAACACCACCACTGCTGAGCTTTCAAACAGACTTTCACATATTGGCGCAGAACTTATGGTAGAGACTTTATCAACTCTTGAAAAAGGACAACTTAAACTGACCCCACAATCAGAGGAAGGCATTACCTATGCGGCCAAAATTAGAAAAGAAGAGACCCGCATTGATTGGACAAAACCTGCAGAGTTTATTCATAGGCATATTCGCGCGCTCTCTCCCTCTCCTAGTTGCTGGTGCAACATGAATATCGGTGGACGAGAAGAACGTGTAAAAATTCTTGATAGTCGCTTAACAACAGGTCCTTCTCTTGAAATTGGACGGATAGAACCAGATTCTTTGATTATCCATTGTGGGCAAGGACGGATAGAAATAACCTCTCTCCAAAGATCTGGCGGTAAAATTCTTGAGTGCGCAACATTTTTGCGAGGTGCTCATATTTCTGCTGTTTTTTAAGATGCCACGTTTTAAACTCACTCTTGAATATGATGGTTCAAATTATGCTGGTTGGCAGCGTCAAGCAAAACTTCACACTATACAAGGAGCTCTTGAACAAGCACTCTTTTCCTTTAGTGGACAACAATTGACCATAACAACAGCAGGACGAACGGATGCAGGAGTACATGCTACGGGACAAGTTGCGCATGTTGATTTTGAAAAAAACTGGCATCCCCATACTGTACGTGATGCGCTCAATGCTCTTTTACGAAAACAGGGAGAAGCAATTTCAATCCTAAACGTAGAAAATGTCCCTGATGACTTTGATGCACGATTTTCCGCTATAAAACGCCATTATCTTTTTAAAATACTTAATCGTCGCTCTCCACCAGCCTTAAATGCCAAACGCGTGTGGTGGTTGCCAAAGCCTCTTAATGCTGACGCCATGCATGAAGCAGCGCAAAAGCTTGTAGGACAACATGATTTTACAACTTTCCGTTCAGCACACTGCCAAGCCAAAAGCCCTATTCGCACCCTTGAACGCCTCGATATTCAAAGAGAAGGTGAAGAAATTTTCCTTTATGCACAAGCTCGTTCTTTTCTTCATCATCAAATCCGTTCATTCGCAGGAAGCCTCATGGAAGTGGGTATTGGACGTTGGACAGCTCAAGATCTCGAAACAGCTCTTCATGCTAAAGATCGTAAACGTTGTGGTGTTGTTGCCCCCCCCGCAGGACTTTATTTAACCAAAGTAGAGTATTAATGATCCTTCAAGAGTGAACATCTCAAAAGTCGTTAAAGCAGTTTATAAAAAGAACGAATTTCTTCAAAAGCTTCTGCTGCTGTATTAACAAATTTTACAAAATTAATATCAGTAGGAGAAATTGTACCTTGTGCAGACAGATACTCAAAATTGACAGTATTGCTCCAAAATTCTTTGCCAAACAATAAAATTGGTACCTGTTTCATACGCCCCGTCTGTACTAAAGTTAATGTCTCAAACAGTTCATCCAGAGTCCCAAATCCTCCAGGGAAAATGGCTAGGGCTTTCGCTCGTACTAAAAAATGCATTTTGCGCATCCCTAAATAATGAAAATTGAAACATAAATGCGGCGACACATACGAATTAGGCTCTTGCTCATGTGGTAAAATAATATTCAAGCCAATCGTTGGAGCACCAACATCACAAGCACCACGATTTCCCGCCTCCATGATTCCTGGTCCGCCCCCCGTAACAACCACAAATTCACGATATTGTGTCGTAGCAGAATAAAGTGAGCACAAACGTGAAAACTCTCTTGCTTCATCGTAATAATGTGACATAGCATGCAAATTTTTCTTTTGTATTTCATTCTTTGCAGCCCACGCTGCTTGCCTAGGTTCAGGAATACGCGCACCACCAAACAAAACAACTGTTGATTGAATATCATATTCTTTAAGGGTTATTTCCGGCTTTAAAAATTCAAGACTAATACGTTGTGAGCGCAGCTCTGGACGCATCATAAAATCTTGATCGATATAGGCTAAACGATAAGTAGACGAACGCACTTGTGCTGAATTAGAGACTTTATGGATCTGTTGTAGAGCATCCTTCGTATGGAGAAGTGGTGTCCAGTTTTCTTGCTCCCTTTTTCTTTTTTCTTTACAGCCTTTTTTCATGCACCTGTCCTACTTCCTCATCGTTTTATTGACTGAACACATTTCTTCGCGTAGTTCATAGAGAATAAATCTTGAAGCTTTCAACTTGTTTAACGGAACTCTCGTCATGACCCATATCACACAACTTGAAATTATTATCGAACAAGCTTTTGACGATCGCGATTCCATCGATACTACCACAAAAGGCGAAATACGTGAGAGTGTTGAACATGCATTGAACCTTCTTGATAAAGGTGAAATCCGTGTTGCAGAACGACAAAAAAATGGACAATGGCATGTTCATCAATGGTTGAAAAAAGCGGTTTTGCTCTCTTTTCGGCTTAATCCTATGCAAATTATTACTGGTGGAATCAATGGGACACATTGGTGGGATAAAGTTCCTTCAAAATTCTCTGGTTGGCAAGAGGCAGATTTTAAAAGTGCTGATTTCCGTTCCGTTCCTGGAGCCATTGTACGTCATTCTGCTTACATTGCACCCAATGTTATATTGATGCCATCCTTTGTCAATCTTGGTGCTTTTATCGATGAGGGCACAATGGTTGATACATGGACCACCGTTGGTTCTTGTGCACAAATTGGTAAACATGTCCATCTTTCTGGCGGTGTTGGTATTGGAGGTGTTTTAGAACCACTGCAAGCAAATCCAACAATCATTGAAGATCATAGCTTTATCGGTGCTCGCTCTGAAATTGTTGAAGGCTGTATTATCCGTGAAGGTGCTGTTTTGGGAATGGGAGTCTTTATTGGAAAATCAACAAAGATTATTGATCGTACAACAGGTGAAATTTTTATTGGTGAAGTACCAGCCTATTCAGTGGTTGTACCAGGTTCTCTCCCTGGAAAACCTTTACCAAATGGTGAAGCAGGACCTAGCCTTTATTGTGCTGTTATTGTAAAACGCGTTGATCAAAAAACACGAGAAAAAACATCCATTAATGATCTTTTACGTTCTTAGACACAAGATTAATGCATAATAATATTTCATCGTTTTTTAACTTGAATAATAACCTCGAATACAAGGATTCTCTCATTTCAAATCCTTTCATAGTGAATCAATCACTATCATTTCCTTACACATTACAAACGCAGTTGGTGTGTGGGTAAGAAACACTTTAAGAAAAGAGTGAAATACTTTTAATGAATTCTCTCAAATGATAAGGACTGTCATAATATTTTGAGCTGAAAAAGAGTATGATGGGTACGCTTTGCACCTTTCTGACGCGTAAAAGCGGTAATGCCAAATGGATTTTATATCATTCACAGTGTATTTTACGTTATATTTTTCATAGCCCCCGTTGTGAAATGGAGTTTGATGTATTGAGTGATGATTTACGAAAACGAGCACGCCAATATGCAACATAAATGTATTTTGTTTAAAGCATTCTGTTTTACGTGAGAAAGTGACACCATTACGCAATACACAAAAACATGAAGCACGGCGCAATTCTATTTAAAGTATCCTTTAAACACCTGAACCAATCGACAAAAGCAAAAGCGCAATCAATGAGAGAAAATACCCTTTTTTCATTATTTGTTCATTTTGAGCGCTTGAATAAATGCCGATTGTGGAATTTCTACTTTTCCAAATTGGCGCAGCCGCTTTTTGCCTTCTTTTTGCTTTTCCAAAAGTTTGCGCTTACGCGTAACATCACCCCCGTAACATTTCGCTGTTACATCTTTACGCAAAGCACGAATCGTTTCGCGCGCTATAACTTTACCACCAATAGCCGCTTGAACTGGAATCTGAAACATATGCTGAGGAATAAGATCTTTCAGTTTTTCACACATTGAACGCCCGCGCTTTTCTGCAATCGTGCGGTGAACAAGCATCGATAATGCATCAATAGGCTCTCCATTCACCAAAATAGACATTTTAACTAAATCACCTTCTGCATAATCTGTCATTTGATAATCAAAAGAAGCATAACCCTTTGAAATCGATTTTAGCCGATCATAAAAATCAAAAACAACTTCATTCAGTGGTAAATCATACGTTACCATAGCACGGGTTCCAACATAGGACAAACCAACCTGTACCCCACGCCGCTCTTGGCATAGCTCTAAAATTGACCCAAGATAATTATCAGGAGTCATGATTGTCGCTCGAATCCATGGTTCTTCTATGGAAGAAATTTTAACCACATCAGGCATATCCGCTGGATTGTGCAACTCTTTAACAGAACCATCATTCATATTCATGCGATAAACAACTGAAGGTGCTGTCGCAATTAAATCCAAATTAAACTCACGCTCTAATCGCTCTTGAATAATTTCAAGATGCAGAAGTCCCAAAAAACCACAGCGAAAACCAAACCCCAAAGCCGCAGACGTTTCCATTTCAAAAGAAAAACTCGCATCATTTAAGCGTAATTTGCCCATGGCTGCACGCAAATCATCAAAATCGGCAGCATCAATTGGAAAAAGTCCACAAAAGACAACAGGTTGCGCCGGCTTAAAACCAGGCAAAGCATTTTCACAAGGACGACGCTCTTCAGTAATCGTATCCCCAACCCGTGTATCTGCTACCTCTTTGATAGAAGCAGTGATAAAACCAATCTCGCCTGGTCCTAATTCATCAACCTGTACCATTTTAGGTGTAAAAACCCCAACGCGCTCAACTGGATATTTTGCTCCTGTACCCATCATACGAATGGTTTGTCCTTTTTTTAAAATACCATCTATCACCCGTACCAAAACAATGACACCAAGATAGGCGTCATACCAGCTATCAACCAACATTGCTTTCAAGGGATTTGCAACATCGCCTGTATGTGGAGGTGGTAATTGTGCAACAATTGCCTCTAGAACATCAGGAACACCCAAACCTGTTTTTGCTGATATTTCTACTGCTTGAGATGTATCAATGCCTATCACATCTTCAATTTGTTCTTTAACACGCTCAGGTTCTGCTGCTGGAAGATCAACTTTATTGAGAACAACAACCAACTCATGGGAATTATCAATGGCTTGATAAACATTTGCTAACGTCTGCGCCTCTACGCCTTGGCTTGCATCCACCACCAACAGAGAACCTTCACAAGCTGCCAATGAACGCGAAACCTCATAAGCAAAATCCACATGACCAGGTGTATCCATAAGATTTAAAATATAGGTTTCACCATTCTTTGCTTTATAGTGTAAACGTACCGTCTGTGCTTTAATAGTAATTCCACGTTCACGCTCAATATCCATGGAATCGAGTACTTGTTCTTTCATCTCACGTGTATCAAGCCCACCTGTTATTTGAATCAAACGATCAGCTAAAGTGGATTTGCCGTGATCAATATGCGCCACGATGGAAAAATTACGAATATAATTACGATCTATTGTCATATAAGGCGATTTAGCAAAGAATAATACAAAACGCAAAGACCAATTATGTTCCGGCTTCTATCAAAAGAATATAAACCTAAAAATCTTCTCAAAACACAACTTTTTATAGCCTAAAAAATGAGGCTTTTGTTTGCTAAATTAAATCCAAGGGTGATAAAATGATCCTTTCACATCTTATTTGATAACTCATATCTGTAGTAAGCCGGCACCATCACACACTTTGCCAGCCTCCAATATTACGACGATCCTTTACACTTGAAAAATTTTATAAGAGATATGCTTTTCTTGTACAGTCTTTACCCACATGCCCCCCACCCACTTGTGATGTGTAAGCAAGTGATTTGGATTGATTTAACATGAAAATGATTTGACGTGAGAAAATTTTACGGTATTCAGGGTTCTAATTCAATTGTGAATAATGCTATATTATAATTATAAATCAATGTATTATCATATTTATATGATGGGCGTGTATATCACTTAGGCTTGCAATAAAATTCGCAAGAAATGCTTTTTATTTGTACGCAATAATCTTCTTTTTTAGTAATCTTATATAAAATAACATGAATATCGAGGGAGTTCCTTCTCAATTTTTAAAAATTTAGAAATATGCTCTATTGAATGATGTTTTTATGTACTTTTTATACAACTCCTTCCTTCCTCCATTAAGCATAAAACACACCAATCCTCTTCGATTCATTGGATAACGCATTGATTTATAATGATCGTTTATTGTTTTGCGATTTAAATTAAAACTCTGAATATCGCGAGCTTCTCTCATTTTAAATCTTCTCATAATGAATCAATAAATTTTTTGCTCCCCATTATAAAACAGAGCTAGTGTATGGATAAAAACGTTTAAGAAATGAGTAAAAATACCTCTTCTTTCAAATGCCAAAAGCTATCGTAATATTGAGAACAGATAAAGAAAATGCTCGTGCCTTTTATTTTAAGTAAAATGATGATGCTCTGTGGTTTTTCTATACTTCATGCAAACCGTCAATGAATATGATGTATATTGAGAAAATTATCTTTTAAAAAACGCTTTAATGTACAACGTTATGGGGATACTTTGGGCGTTCTATTTTGCGTGAGAAGCGTAACTCTATTAAAGGACAAAAGAAATAACGTGCGACAGTGCGTAATTTTCATTATTCAAAAACATTACCGTAGATGTTTTTGAAAGTTGTTAAAGCCGAATTTAAAGATGAGCGTTAATTTTTACCTTTATATCACCTCATGCTTTGGCTCAATGAAGGTTGTCTGCCCGGTTCAGAAATCTGACAAACAGATAGAAGCATACTATTTCTCCACTTTGGCATGCAAAAGCTGGAATAATTTATAGAACTTCTTAATCATCTTAGTATTAAAAAAGCTCCAAAAATGAAAACTCTACAAGCAAAAATCTCATGTAATAAAATCATAATAAAAAAATGTATAGCTAATCAATTTTTTTAATTGCTTTATTTTTTTTACGCCATTGTGAAGGTTGTAATTCAGCCACAATTATCCCAATCAGAATAAGCAAACCGCCCAATAAAGCTAAGGGAGATAAATGTTCGCCAGCCAAACGCCCAACAATACCAGCCCATACCGGTTCACCTGCGTAAATGAGTGTCGCACGCGTAGGGGAAATAGACTTTTGTGCCCAATTCATAGCTAATTGAATGATGGCACTCATTAATGCCAATCCTATACCAATATTAAACCACACCCACGAAAATTCAGGGATGCTTTCACCCATCAAAGGCATACAAGCAAATGAAAAAAAACCACTAAAAAATAACTGAATAATGGTTACACGCCGACTATCAACCTTGTTCGCAAAAATTCCGATGAGTATGACTTCTCCAGCAATCGCTAAAGCGCCTAACAAAGTTAAAATTTCGCCTTTTGAAAAATCAAAATTTCCCGGCTTTTGTCCTGAAATAAATACAAGCCCAATAAAAGCGAAAATAATACCAATCCAACAAGCTAAACGGGGAGGTTTTTTAAAAACAATCCATTGCAAGATGGGAACCATCGGTACATAAAGCGCTGTAATAAAAGCTGACTGACTACTAATAATTGTTTGAAGTCCAGCTGCTTGAAAAGCATAACCAAAAAACATGGCTAAACCTATCGCCATCCCAGCGAAAACTTCATAAACAGTTATACCTTTTATAGAGCGCCAAAAAATTACCCCACATATAAGAGATGCAACAATAAAACGAAATCCAACAAAAAACAGAGGACCACTATAGCGTACCGCAATGTGAATGACTAAAAATGTAATGCCCCACAATATTGTCGCAGTAAATATTGCCAATTCTGGCTTACTTAATAAAGGATATTTAAACTGTTTTAGATTCACCATGAAAAACTTTCTCTTCCAATTTTCCCCACAATTTATGAAACAATAAGCGTTCCAACTCCCTGTTCTGTAAACAGCTCTAGTAAAACAGAATGAGGAGTTTTACCATTTAAAATGACAACACCTTCCACGCCATTTTGAAGGGCTTTTATACAAGTCTCTACTTTTGGAATCATGCCTCCTGAAATTGTCCCATTCTTAATAAATTTCTCAGCTTCAGAAACTGTCAATTCTTTTAAAAGTTTACCCTGGTTATCCAAAACACCAGGAACATCAGTGAGAAATAAAAGGCGTTTAGCCTCTAATGCACCAGCAATAGCTCCAGCAAAAATATCAGCATTAATATTATAAGTTTTACCATCGCGTCCTGGAGCCACAGGAGCAAGAACCGGTATCATTTCAGAACATGCTAAAAGATCTAGCAATGTGCGGTCAACTTCAACAGGCTCACCAACAAATCCCAAATCTAAAACACGTTCAATATGCGAATCAGGATCAATGACAGTTTTATAAGCCTTTTCGGCAAAAACCATATTGCCATCCTTGCCGCATAATCCTATTGCCCATTCTCCCTCAGCATTGATGAGAGCAACAATTTCTTTATTT
Source organism: Bartonella sp. AP21QHHD (assembly GCF_042196205.1). NCBI lineage: Bacteria > Pseudomonadati > Pseudomonadota > Alphaproteobacteria > Hyphomicrobiales > Bartonellaceae > Bartonella > Bartonella sp. AP21QHHD. The sequence continues at coordinate 96,284 of NZ_JBHIPT010000011.1, forward strand.
ATGGAACCCGCTAAAACCATTTCAACCACTTCAACGATCCGCTCATCGGTTACCCGTAATCCGTTTTCAAATCGCGATTCAATCCCCATTTTCATTAAAATTTCAGCAATTTGAGGCCCACCACCATGAACAACAACAGGATTAATCCCCGATTGCTTTAATAGAGCAATATCACGCGCAAATGCTCGCCCCAAAGCAGGATCACCCATAGCATGGCCGCCATATTTTACCACGACCGTTTCATTTTCATATTTTTGCATATAGGGTAAAGCAGACGATAAAAATGCTGCTTGTTTTTCCAAAACATCTACATCACCGTTTTTAGCATCATCCATCAATAGAGCCTCCTCATCACTTTTTACCATCTCTTAATGAAATTTAGGAAAAGTGAAAACAATAAAACCAAACTTTACTCTATCCACCCCCCTGAAAATCGTCAATTTTCCTCTAAATTACGAAAAAGGAATAGCGAAATGAAATACAAAAACTTCCTTTAAAAATTGACAGCGAAAAATTAAACAAAATAGGCGTAAAAAAACGTCATTATTTTATGATCTTATATATAAAATTGAAAAGCAAAATTTTGAAGCTACGCTGCACATTCAACTCATTAGTTTATCCCTACGGATACTTAACAATGAATAGGAATATATACAACCATTGATTTTATAAGATAAAAATAAGTTTCTTATAATAATAAAATTAACATATTCCCAAGATTAAGAAATCACTCAACCGCTTTATAGCTTATCTCAATAAACTATAACTTTGGTTTTAAAAATTTGACTTTTTCTCAATCATAAAACATGAGGAAATGTCAACTGAACGCTCCTCATGGAGAATTATAATAAGTTGATTTATAATAATAATTTATCTTTTTATATCGTAAAATCGAAAAAAGGCTTTGCAACATTATCCATATATTGTGATAGCTCTTCAAAAGCATCTTCGTAAAAGCATTTAATTGTTTAGATTACTCTCTTCGTAAGATTTGATAAAATTTCTCATTTTCATGATCTGTCATTAAGTTTTTCTTTTTGCATAGCAATACATGCTTGAATTATTCAATGTTTTTTAGAATTGTTAATTCTTTTAATGTATTATTTTAATTATGTTATTTTATGAAAAAAGATTCATTTCGTATACTTCTCTTTCCATATCACTAACAATTTCAATAATATGTCGTGCTGTTTTCTAAGCATATTGTGCTATTTTTTTATTGTATTTGTTTTTTCTTTTTAAAGGTAACTTCCTCTATCTTCCCACCAACTTTTTATTATGCCAATAAATTCAATTAAGTGAATTCCATCGAATCTGTTTCCCCACAAGAGAGATACATCGAATACCTCAAAAAGTGTTTTGTTATGTCTTCTTTAGCATTCAACACACATTATCTCATTCCACAATTTCTTTGGAACAAAATAAACTTGATTATAGCGTTTTTTATTATCTGGAAGAACTATTTATGACATCAGAAATACAAAACTAAATCCGCATCTAAAAAGACATGATTACTGCTAAAAGCTAAGATGAGGCATGTAAAAGCTATTCCGAACAAAATAACCCTTATTTTAAAGGAAGCAGTGATTAAAACTATGAAAAATGCCAAAAATAAAATCGGTTATAAGAAGTTGATACTTTATTTGAAATAAGATGGATTGCCTAACAGCTTATTTAGCGTTTCTTGGCAAGCTGCTACCTATTTTACAGCTTTATTATAGAGCCTTTAAAAAGAAATACAAAAAATACTGAATGCATAAAGGCAGTTATCATGACACTGGCAATATTTATTATCAATCACTCAATTGCGTTCTTATATGGATAAGCCCTTTTTAAAATGTCATAGACACTCAAAAATAAAACTTATCCATAAAACTCATGAAATGTAAAACTATCAGCAGCAGGAGTTTATCCTAAATTAGCTGTCTCTCTCTTTTCTTTTCAAGAAAAAATGCTTTTCAAAGACAATGAGACAATAGAAAACTTAATGAAAATAACTTTCCCACAGTTCTCTCTAATTATTCTGAGAACATTCACATAATTTTAACCAGAAATATTTTCAAAAAATTCTTTCATACGTGAAAAAAAACCATGTGATTGCGGTGAATTTTCATGATTTGAAAGCTTTTCAAATTTTTGCAACAATTCACGTTGTTCTTGCGTTAATTTCTGCGGTGTCTCAATCGTGATATGGATGTAAAGATCACCCCTTGCTTGCTGACGGCGCAACATGGGCATACCTTTGCCTCTAAGGCGGAATTGACGTCCATTTTGTGTCCCTTCTGGAATCTTAACGCGTGCTTTAACACCATCAAGGTCGGAAACTTCAAACTCTCCTCCTAAAGCAGCTGTTACCATTGAAATAGGAACGCGACAGTGAAGATCTGCTCCTTCTCGCTGAAAAAACTCATGCGGTTTAATGGAAAGGAAAATATAAAGATCACCATTGGGGCCACCACGAATACCAGCATCACCCTCACCAGAAAGGCGAATACGCGTTCCATCTTCAATACCAGCTGGAACATTTACGCTTAATGAACGTTTTTTCTCTATACGCCGTGTCCCCTGACATTTGGGGCATGGATCCGTAATAGTTTCACCACGTCCATGACATGTAGGACATGTCCGCTCAATAGAAAAGAAACCCTGTGCAGCACGCACACGACCAGATCCATGACATGTTCCACAAACTTGCGGCTTAGAGCCTTTTCTCGCTCCTGATCCTTCACAAACATCACACGTAACGGAACTGGGAATATTAATTTCTGCAGTTTTTCCTGAAAATGCCTCTTCTAAAGTCACTTCCATATTATAACTCAAATCTGCGCCACGTTCGCGACTATCACCACGCTTACGGTGTGTCCCTCCCATAATCTCACCAAAAAAGTCTTCGAAAATATCCGCAAATCCACCACCAGCAGCAAAACCACCAAAGGGATTTGCTCCCCCTTGACCACCGCTATTTTCAAAGGCCGCATGGCCAAATCGATCATAAGCAGCACGCTTCTGGGGATCTTTAAGAACTTCATAGGCTTCGCCAATTTCTTTGAATTTTCGCTCTGCCTCTTTATCCCCCGCGTTGCGATCAGGATGATATTGCATTGCCAACTTACGAAAAGCAGATTTCAACTTTTTATCATCACATTCGCGAGTCACGCCAAGAATTTCATAATAGTCAACCTTCATCATGTATTCCTGATAATTTTTCTGTCATCCATCTTTATGGATAATATTGCTTTTAATTTATATTTTTAGCAACAAAGTTGCAACTTATCTCAAATAATAAAGCCCAGCCTTATATTTCAAAGGCCGGGTTTATCAATTAATCAACACATATGCTGACACTATTTCTTCTTATCATTAACTTCTTCAAAATCAGCATCAACAACATCATCATTCTTTGCCTCTGTTTCAGTGTCAGCGCTCGCTGCTTGTGAGGCTTCGTACATAGCCTGTCCAAGTTTCATACTGACTTCTGCTAATTTTTGCATCTTTGTTGTTACTTCTTCCGTATCACTGCCTTCAAGCGCAGATTTCAAATCAGATATTGCTGTTTCAATCTGTCCCTTTTCTTCAGCTGATACTTTATCGCCATATTCATTGAGCGACTTTTCAGTTGAATGAATAAGAGCCTCCGCTTGATTTCTAGCTTCAACACCTTCACGGCGTTTTTTATCCTCAGCCGCGTGCTCTTCTGCATCCTTTACCATTTTTTCAATATCAGCATCACTTAAACCACCTGATGCCTGAATACGAATTTGATGCTCTTTACCTGTTCCCTTATCTTTGGCCGAAACATTAACAATACCATTCGCATCAATATCAAAAGTAACTTCAATTTGAGGTATACCACGTGGGGCTGGAGGAATACCAACAAGATCAAATTGAGCCAATAACTTATTATCACTTGCCATTTCCCGTTCACCTTGGAAAACACGAATCGTCACAGCACTCTGGTTATCATCAGCTGTCGAAAAAACTTGCGATTTTTTCGTCGGGATAGTGGTATTGCGCTCAATAAGGCGTGTGAAAACCCCACCCAAGGTTTCAATACCCAAAGATAAAGGTGTTACATCTAGCAACAACACATCTTTGACATCGCCTTGCAATACACCTCCTTGGATGGCAGCACCCATTGCGACCACTTCATCAGGATTAACGCCTTTGTGTGGATCCTTACCAAAGAAGCTCTGCACAACTTGCTGAATCTTGGGCATACGTGTCATTCCACCCACTAAAACAACTTCGTCAATCTCACCGGCCTTTAATCCAGCATCTTTCAACGCAGCTTTACAAGGTTCAATGGTACGCTGCACTAAATCGTCAACGAGAGATTCAAATTTTGCCCGAGTCAATTTCATTGTTAAGTGCTTGGGACCTGATTGATCTGCCGTGATAAATGGTAAATTGATTTCTGTTTGCTGTGACGAAGAAAGCTCAATTTTTGCTTTTTCTGCCGCTTCTTTTAAGCGCTGTAAAGCGAGTTTATCATTTTTCAGATCAATTCCTTGTTCTTTTTTGAATTCATCGGCAAAATAACCGACCAAGCGCATGTCAAAGTCTTCACCCCCTAAAAACGTATCCCCATTGGTTGACTTAACTTCAAAAACGCCATCTCCAATTTCAAGGACTGAAATATCAAATGTACCACCACCAAGGTCGTAAACAGCAATTGTTTTTCCGTCCTTTTTGTCCAAACCATAAGCTAAAGCAGCAGCAGTTGGCTCATTAATAATCCGTAAAACTTCAAGTCCAGCAATTTTACCTGCGTCTTTCGTGGCTTGACGTTGCGCATCATTAAAATAAGCAGGAACCGTAATAACGGCTTGTTCAACTTTTTCACCAAGATAAGATTCTGCTGTTTCCTTCATCTTTTGCAAAATCATAGCTGAAATTTGTGACGGAGAATATTTCTTTCCCGCCTCTTCAACCCATGCATCACCATTGTCACCTTTAACAATTTTATAAGGAACAAGCGCTTTATCTTTTTCAACCATAGGGTCATCAAAACGGCGCCCTATCAAACGTTTAACTGCAAAAACTGTCCCTTCAGGATTTGTCACCGCCTGCCGTTTAGCAGGCTGCCCAACAAGCCGCTCCCCCCCATCAGTAAAGGCAACAACGGAAGGTGTTGTTCGCGCTCCTTCTGAGTTTTCAATAACTTTTGCGTTTTTGCCATCCATAACAGCCACACAAGAGTTCGTTGTCCCCAAATCAATACCAATTACTTTTGCCATATTATAATCTCCATTCAGCAAGCTACCTCAACCTTCATAAAGCATCTTTTTAAGATAGCTCCTCATAACACCTAAAGCCCGTATATTGCTTCAAGCAATATAAATAATAATAAACTGCAAGTCGCAACAAGCCTTGCTGCCTCGTATATAAGAACAGGCTTTTATTGCTACAAGAGAATAATGAGAGAAACATCTCCAAAATAAAAAATTTATTTTAAAATAGACACTCTAATGACCCATAAATACCATATTTATGAGAGACTTGAGAGCATAATATATTTTTCTTGCAATTCTCAAAAAATATATCTTTCTATAAAAATTAAAAAATAAAAGAATGATTGCACTCTCGCTCTTGATCTTCTCATCATTGATAAAATCATACTCACGTAAAAGCTTTTTAAAAGGCGAATAATTTATATCACAAATATTATAAATTTTCCTTGGACTAAAATAGTCATCATATCTAATGCTCATATCAGTAAAGGTATTATCTATCGATCTCGTTTCAAAAATTCTCCTTCTAACGGTCTCATTGTTTGCGGCTATTTGAAATCTGTGCTTTAAATTCATCTAAAGCGTTTTTTCTTAACTGTATAATTTTGAACTTTGAAAATATATAAAAATACCTCTGTATAAACGCTTTAAAATGCCAAGAGCTGTCATAATATTAAAATTGGTAAAGTAGTTGATGATTGTTCTGTATTATATCTTCATTAAGTAAAATAGTAGTGCATCATAGATTTTATACCATTTGCAAATACTATTTATGAGATGAACACGGAAGCGTTAAGAGGTGTGTTGTCATTGTAAATCTTACTGTCTTCTTTTAAATTTCAAGAATTCTATGATTTTTATATTCAAATCAATTTCATTTTAGCATTTCTTTCTTTTATTTTAAATAAAAGCTCTGCTAAAATAAAAATATTCAAAGTGTGAATCTTATGAAGGAGGGTAAATCAATGATGACATCTATTATTAAAAAAATAACAAATCTCATCTTTAAGAATATAATACATACACAATATCCATACAAAAAGGTTATCATAAATATCGTGTGTGCTCTTCTCTTTGCTGGTATAACCTTGCCAGCAGGTGCTCAGCAATATAAACTTGGCGACATAGAAATTCTCAATCCTTGGACACGCGAAACACCTAGAGGCATAAGAGTTGGTAGCGGTTATCTCTACATTATTAATCACAGTAATACCCCAGACCGTTTGGTTTCTATTTCCACAAACGGAGTAAAAACAACAGAGATACACTCTATGGCTGTCGTTAATGATATTATGAAAATGGAAAAAATGCACAATGGCATTGAAATTCCGGGAAATGGCGAAATCACGCTTAAGCCTGGCGGTGATCATATTATGTTCATGGGGCTTTCACAACCATTTAAGTTAGGTGATAAAATTAGCGCAAAATTAACATTTGAGAAAGCAGGAACCATTGATGTTGATTTCTCTGTAAACGCTATGAAAGTACCATCACCTTCTAAATCCTCTCCTGTTCACTAAGCTCCTTTTATTATAAATACACACTTTATAAAATGAAGAAGCGTGAAATTTTTTACGCTTCTTTATTTTTTGTTTAATGCCATCAGTAAAAAATTATCCCCTTTGATGAATTAACTATGGTCAATTTCAGGAATACGTAAAACTTGTCTAGGATAAATTTTATCGGGAGATTTTAGCATTGGCTTATTGGCTTCAAAAATAAATGTGTTTTTATTACCTTGCCCTTTTCCATAAACCTCTTCAGCAATTTTCCAAAGATTATCACCAGATTTAACCTCATAAAAGCGAGAAGTTTTTCTAGGCGTTGTATCTATAACCTTTAATTGATTAACATCTACAGAAGAGATACCTTGTGAATTGCCAACAACCAGCAGTGCTTTTTCAAGTGTTTCCCTATCTGGAACTTCACCGCTTAAAATAGCTTTACCGTCTTCAACTTGAATATTGACTTTTTCTGTACCGAGTTGAAAATGATCAAATGCTCTCTTAAAATCCTTTTCTTTTGGTTCATGGTCCCCAATACCTAACTTTTCCCCTACGGTTTTAATAAAATTAAAAAATCCCATTACGACCTCCTTTCGTGTAGCAGAAACAAATTTTTGTGCATATATTGCCACATTCTTTTCTTTGCTCTTAAAACACATAGGCAGATTTTCTAAACTTCAACAATCAAAACTACATCTGTTCAATTATGAGACAAATACAATAATAAACTTTGTAATAAACCTTGATAAAAAAAGCCTTTATGAAAATTTTCTCTCAAATGAAGGGATCTTAATAGACGTAGAAACATTATAAATTATGAAAGCAAAACAAGATTTTACAGTAATGACAAAAGGTTTTTTACTTTGCTACAATTTGTATCATATTTGTTTTGCAAAAAAAATATGAACTCCCATATAAATAAGTGTGGGTAATTTGCTACCACAGCAATAGAAAGGTCTAAGAAACCATGAAAGATACACCAACAATCACGCAAACGATTGTACTTGTTGATGATGATCGCAATATTTTGACATCTTTATCTTTTGCGCTTGAGACAGAAGGATATCGGGTTGAAAGCTATACAGATGGAGCATCTGCACTCAAGGGTCTCACACTTCACCCTCCACACTTAGCTATTTTTGATATTAAAATGCCCCGAATGGATGGGATGGAACTTTTGCGTCGTTTGCGTCAAAAATCTGATCTTCCAGTTATTTTTCTTACCTCTAAAGATGATGAAATTGATGAATTATTTGGTCTCAAAATGGGAGCTGATGATTTTATTACTAAACCTTTCTCCCAACGTCTTCTTATTGAACGCGTGAAAGCTATTTTACGCCGTTCTAATGCACGTAACCAACCGCTTTCTACAGGAACTTCTTCCACCTCTTCTCTCAAACGCGGAGATCTTGTGATGGATCAAGAACGCCACACCTGTACATGGAAAGATAAACCTGTTATTTTAACCGTTACGGAATTTTTGATTCTGCAAACCTTAGCACAAAGACCAGGAGTTGTAAAAAGTCGTGATGCTTTAATGGATGCTGCTTATAGTGATCAAGTCTACGTAGATGATCGCACCATTGATAGTCACATTAAACGTCTGCGTAAAAAGTTTAAACAAGTGGATGATGATTTTGCAATGATTGAAACACTTTATGGTGTAGGTTATCGTTTCCACGAGGTATAAAACTACTTTGTCGCAAAAATTTGAATGGCAATCAAATCGATGACAGACAATTCTCAACTGGAAACTTTACAAAAAACAACCGTTAATGGTACATCCTCAACGCCATTTCTTATGTTCGCTCGTTTGCATCTTCGAACACAACGTCTCTTTAGACAATTGCTTTTTTCCAGCCTCACACGTCGCATTGTTATATTAAACATTGCTGCTCTTGCCGTTTTAGTTACAGGCATTTTATACCTTAACCAATTTCGCGATGGTTTAATTGAAGCAAAAATCAAAAGTTTATGTACCCAAGGAAAAATTATTGCTGGGGCTATTGCTGCTTCTGCAACAGTAGATACAAATTCTATCCTCATTGACCCTCAAAAACTCTTAGAGTTACAGACTGGTGAAAGCGTTACACCCGCTCCTCAATCAACCGATTCTTGGGATTTTCCTATTAACCCTGAGCAAGTTGCCCCTCTTTTACGGCGTCTTATTACACCTAAAACGACAAGAGCACGTATCTATGATCGTGATGCTACTCTCCTTCTTGATTCGCGCGTTCTTTATTCTAGTGGAGAAGTTTTTAGTTATGATTTACCCCCACTTAAAACAGAACAAAACATGTGGGATCGCCTTACTTCATGGTATTCAAGCGCATTTTATGGCAAAGGTATTGCTCTTGACAGAGAACAAACAAAAACCAGTGGTATTGCTTATCCAGAAGTGTACCGCGCATTAAACGGATCTCTTGCTACGGCTAAAAGACGCAACAGACAAGGGCAATTAATTGTTTCTGTTGCCGTTCCTGTTCAACGCTATCGCGCAGTGGTTGGAGCTCTTCTTCTTTCAACCACTGGTTCCGATATTGATAACATTGTAAAAGGCGAAAGACTGGTTATCTTTAAAGTTTTTGCCGTTGTAGGTAGCGTACTTTTGGTTCTTTCTCTCTTTTTGGCCCATACGATTGCCCATCCATTAAGTAAATTATCTGCCTCGGCTAATCGAGTGCGTAATGGTAATAATCAGCGTGTAGAAATTCCTGATTTTTCAATGCGTGAAGATGAAATTGGTCACCTTTCAACTTCTATTCGTGATATGACCAATGCCCTTTATATGCGTATTGAAGCCATTGAACGCTTTGCTGCTGATGTAAGCCACGAATTAAAAAATCCTCTCACCTCTCTACGCAGTGCTGTTGAAACGCTCCCTCTGGCTAAAAATGAAGAAGCACAAGAAAAATTGCTGGAAATTATTCAACATGATGTGCGCCGCCTTGATCGGTTGATTACAGATATTTCTGATGCATCGCGACTCGATGCAGAGCTTGCACGAGAAACCGCAGAGATTGTTGATATGACACCGCTTTTGGAAAGTCTTGTTCATGCTGTTCAGGAAGTGTATCGTAATACGCAAACTATTGATATAAGCCTTAATATTGTCCCACGTCCTCATGGAAAAGCTTATCTTGTATTGGGACATGAACTTCGTTTAGGACAAGTGATTTCAAATCTTCTTGAAAATGCGCGTTCTTTTATTCCTCGGAATCGTGGCAAAATTTGCATTACTATGAAAAGTCATGCTTCAACCCTTATTTTAACCATTGAAGATAATGGCCCAGGTATTCGTTCAGAAAATATTGAACGCATTTTTGAACGTTTTTATACAGATCGACCAAATGAAGATGCTTTTGGACAAAACTCTGGACTTGGCCTTTCTATTAGTCGGCAAATCATCGAGGCTCATAATGGGACAATTACAGCCGAAAATATTATCGATCCTACACTTGGGAAGTGTAAAACTGGTGCACGTTTTACTATTATGCTTCCGCTTGCTAAATAAATCTTTTATCCAAAGTAAAAGGCATGAAAACAAAATGTGAAATACTCCACGCAAATTGCCTTCAACTGGGCGGCAAGGGGCTGTTAATTATAGGTCCATCGGGATCAGGAAAATCAACCATCACCCTTTCTTTGCTTGACCGCGCTGAGTGGTCAAAACGTGAAGCGAAGCTTATCAGTGATGATTATACAATGTTGCGTGCGGAAAATGGAAAGCTTCACGGATACACTCCCGATAATTTAGAGGGCGGCATCGAGATTCGTGGCGTTGGTCTTTATATGATAGAATTCAAAAAGCACACAACTATCGATTGTGTTATTTTTCTCGGTCCGGAATATGAACGTTTTTCCACAAATAAAACTTTTCAATTTGAAAATTTGCACATTCCTCTTTTAAAACTTCCCTCTCTTCGTGAAGCCGATTGTACAGCCATTTGTCAAGCTATTGAAGCATTTTTGTTTAGAAAAATATGGCAAAAATCTGTCTAATTTTTTTCTAAAGATAAAAAAATCACAATTTTTGCCTTTTTTTTGCAAATTTTTCTTGGCAGCAAGATAAAGCCTTGTACAATGTCTTTCCCACCAACTATGGTTGGGTCTTATTAGTTAACAGGAGTTTGCGTAAATGATTGGACTCGTGCTTGTAACGCACGGTGAGCTGGCTGTCGAATTTTTACATGCCGTGGAACATGTTGTTGGAGTACAAGAAAAGTTCGCAACAATATGCGTTTATCCCGATGACGATATAGATCAGCGCCGAGGTGATATTATAGCCGCAGTAACCGATACAGATACGGATCATGGCGTCATCATATTAACAGATGTGTTCGGTGGAACACCATCAAATATAGCTATTCCTGCTATTGAAAAAGGACGCGTTGAAATGATTGCGGGTGTTAATTTGCCCATGCTTATTAAACTAATTTCTATTCGCAAATGTCCTGATATTTCATTATCAGACGCGTTAAGAATAGCACAAGAAGCAGGGCGTAAATATATTAATGTACCAAGTATGATTTTATAGCGGATAATAAAATACCAATGTTTTCCAAAGATACCCTCCCATGTATAAGTCGTCATTTCAATATCTGTAATAAACGTGGGTTGCATGCACGTGCTTCTGCAAAATTTGTACAAACTGTTGACAATTTTAATGTTACTGTTGAAGTTGAAAAGGACGGGAAAATTGTTGGCGGATCATCAATTATGGGACTTATGATGCTAGCGGCTTCATCCGGTTGCAACCTCACCATTCGTGTTTCAGGACCAGAAGCAACAGATGCTCTTAATGCTCTTGAAAAGCTCATCAATAACAACTTTGGAGAGGAAAACTAGTGCTTTTTCATCATAAACAAAGATGATAATTCTTAGAAAATAGGAACTTTCGATCATTATTTTGAATTTTAATTTCTCTTCCCGCTTTTATACCAATATTCATATCCATTATAGATTGGCATAATTATCATAAATGTAAAAGCTTATAGTAATTTTGTTATGCTCGATTTTTTTCTTCCTTTCCTAACATTATTTGACCAATTTGAATAGTTTTGCGTATTATGGCTATTCCCCGACTTAATCATATAATTAAATTTTTACAGAAAAGAGAACTCTTCACCTTGTATTAAAGTATGCTTTATTTTAGGCTAAAGATAAATGTCAAAATAATTTCGCACATCAAAAATCTATCAACTTTTCTTATTTTCTGCTAACTTTGTAGCCTTTATAATACACAAGTAATCTTCCATTGCACATCATTGTGATACAGATCCTGAAAACGCAATTCTTATCAATATCATAACCATTTTCTTAAAACGAATAAGCTTTGTACGACCATAATTATAGTAAGCATTTTTTAGACATTCTTTTTCTATACTATTGCCTTGTTTTCTGTGGTACGTGCCCCGCCCTTATTATCTATATTGCGCTTGGGATAGCATCTTTCATTATAAGGAGATAATATCATGGGTCGTCTATTTAGTGCTCTTCAGATTCCTCAACAAACAACAAAAGCCCTCGTATCATTGCAAAATGGCTTACCAAAAGCGCAATGGATCAACCCGCAAAATTTTCATGTCACCTTATCTTTTTTTGGCGAAGTTGAAAGCTCCTTAGCAGATGAAATTATGCATACCTTTAACACTATAGAACTTCCTTCTTTTACGCTACAGATAAAAGGTTTTGAAGTTTTTGGTTCAGAAAATGCTCCTCATTCTCTTGTGGTTCGCATTGAACCTTGTGAAAAGCTTACTCTTTTACATGAAAAGATGCAATATATTCGGAATAAATTAGAGTTAAAGCCTGATGAAAGACTGTTTATTCCGCATATCACTCTTGCACGAATATTTGATATTAATCTTAAAGATCTTTCTTCTTATCTATCTTTTCAAGATGATTTTTTTGTCCCTCCTTTTGAAGTTGATCATTTTGTTTTATTGTTATCGGCCTCTCCCTTAAATAAGGCTCCCTATATTGTAAAAGGAAGTTGGGCGCTTCAAAGATAAAAGGGTGTTTATAACACCCTTTAAAAACCCTTTAAGAAAAGACTTCATATATGTGTAATTGCAGGGAATACTGCATTTTATGTTGGAGATTTATTATTGATGTGTTTTAAGCCGAATCAGCTTCAACAGAAGCTTCTTTTGCTCCTCCTTTAGCTACACCCACTATAGCTGGACGTAGTACCCTTTCCCCGATAATATAACCTGCCTGAACCACTTGTTGAACAGTATTATCTGGAACATCAGCATTGGGAATTTCAAACATCGCTTGATGAAAGTGAGGATCAAATTTTTGCCCCTCTGGATGAATTTTTTGCACCCCATGACGTTCTAATGCTGCCATCATGGCACGTTCAGTCATTTCAACGCCTTCTGCCAATGATTTCAAACCAGCATCACTCTCCCGTGCACCTTCTGGAATAGCTTCCAAAGCACGATTGAGATTGTCAGAAACCGATAACATATCCCGTGCAAAATTAGCAATGGAATAAGCTCTTGCATCCGCCACATCTCGCATAGTACGGCGTCGAAGATTTTCCATATCTGCAACAAGACGTAAAAGCTGATCTTTCAGTTCTTTATTTTCATCCTGCAAAGACGCTAAAAGATCACTAACCTCATTGCTTTCTGTTTCAACGACTTCGTGTTCCTCTGTTTTATGTGTTTTTAAAAATTCATCGGCTGCCTGTTTAAGTGTATTACGATCAGCTGGATTTTTTAAATCACAATTTTCAAATGAAGCGTCAGTAAATTTGTTTTTTTCATCAGACATAAAAATTTTATTCCTTCATAAGATTCGTTATTCTCGATATCGAAATTCTACAGACAAAAATCAAGGGGTAGCAATGTATATAATACAATGAGCTTTTATAGTACAAATACTTACTTGCATCGTTTTAACGCAATAACTGTGACACAAGTTGAGCTGTATAATCAACCATGGGCACGATCCTTGCATAATTAAGCCGTGTAGGACCAATAACACCTAAAGCACCAATGACTCTTTGTTGTGAATCACGATAAGGTGCTACAACTAAAGAAGAACCAGAAAGAGAAAATAACTTATTTTCTGAACCAATAAAAATTCTAACCCCAGAACCTTCATCCGTTAAATCGAGAAGCTGTGCCATACTCTCGCGCGTTTCAAGATCATCAAACAAATGGCGTAACCGTTCTAAATCTTCTTCTGCTTTCACATCTTCAAGTAAATTGCTACGCCCGCGAACAATGAGGTGTATTTTATGATCAGCATCTTCTCCTCCCCAAAGAGCTAATCCCGTTTCAACAAGATGATGTGATAAATCATCAAGTGCGGCCCTTGTTTCTGCGCATAAGCGGGCAATTTCCCCTTTAGCTTCACTCAATGTACGCCCTTGAATATGGGCATTGAGAAAATTCGTTGCTTCCGTCAATTGTGCATGGGTAACCCCTTCTGGTAAATGAACAATACGATTTTCAACTTCACCTTGTTGAGTCACCAAAACGGCAAGAGCGTGCTCCCTATCAAGGCGCACAAATTCAATATGTTTCAATGTTCCTTCTTGTTTTGTTGCTAAAACAAGCCCTGCCCCACGTGAAAGATCTGAAAGAACTCGGCTTGCTTGAACAAGAAAATGTTCAACCGATTGTGCATGACCAGCCTCTTTGACTTGCATTTCAATATTTTCTCGCTCTTCGTTTGGCAAATCACCCGCTTCCATAAATGCATCAACAAAAAAGCGTAAACCTGATTGTGTCGGCATTCGACCCGCAGAAACATGTGGTGCATAAATCAAACCGAGATGTTCAAGATCACTCATCACATTGCGAATCGTCGCAGGCGATAATGTCTGTTGTAAAAGCCGCGAAAGATTCCGTGATCCTACAGGTTCACCATCATTAAGATAAGCTTCAACAATATGGCGAAAAATATCACGCGAACGTTCATCAAGATATTTTAGTTCATTATCAATAGTTTTGTGCTTCATCACAATTGTTTCACTACTTTTAAAATCCTCATCTCTTATATAAGTTTTGCCAAGGTTTGGTCAAATAGTCTAAAGTAGTATAAAAACATATTATCCTATTGAGCTGTAAAATGCTACCTTTCAGAGTGATGCTTGATAAATTACGCAGGAAATATTTTTGTTAGAGTGTGTGAGAAATATTTAAGATTAAGAATTGATCTGTAAAGTGGTCTGCTGTAGGGACTTGTCAAGAGAATCTAGATTGATTAAAAACCGCTGTAAATAGAAAATTTCACCCTTTAGAGCAAGCAGAAAATTGGAAGTTTACCATAAAATGCTATCATAAAAAAGACATGTCTTTCCTATCTTTGCAAGGTTATCTTCGTGCAAGATAAAAAATTTTATTGGAATAAAATATCATAAAACGTGTAAAATAATCATATTATGTGAAATTAAGCAGAATGTGTGTGTGTATGAGCATTTAAACCGTTTTTAGCACAAAAATAATTCCCCTTTCATTTTTGGAGAAATCTATATGAGAAGCATAGCAGATAAAAAACTTGTCATTGCTACACATAACACCGGAAAATTGCATGAAATCACTACTTTAATTACGCCTTTCGGTTTAATAATACAATCGGCAAAAGAACTAGGCTTGCCAGAACCAAAAGAAACGGGAAAAACATTTGAAGAAAATGCTTATATTAAAGCTTTTTCAGCAGCAAAAAAAACAGGACTTCCTGCGCTCTCTGATGATTCAGGCTTAGAGGTAGATGCATTGGAGGGTGCGCCAGGCGTTTATACCGCTGATTGGGCAATTCAAGCCGATGGTACACGTAATTTTCCAAAAGCTATGAAAAAAATAGAAAATGAACTCCAAAAAGTCGGAGCACGAGAAAAAAGTCAACGGAAATGCCGTTTTATATCCGTCATTTGCATTGCATGGCCTGATGCTCATGCAGATTACTTCCGCGGATGCGTTGAAGGAACGTTCATTTGGCCTCCACGAGGAGACAAAGGCTTTGGTTTTGATCCTATTTTTTTACCAGATGGATGTGAAAATACCTTTGGAGAAATGTCAACAGAACAAAAACACAACTGGAAACGTAATGATCTTCCCCCTCTTTCACATCGCGCACGTGCTTTCAAACTTTTGGCAGAAAACCTTTTAGCATTCTCATGAATGAACCTTTTGGCATTTACATTCATTGGCCCTTTTGTGTAGCTAAATGTCCTTATTGTGACTTTAATTCGCATGTTCGCATCCATGGTGTTGATCAACCACGTTTTGTCACCGCCTTTAAGCGCGAAATAGAAACGCAATACCACAAAATAGGCCCACGCCATATTACAAGTATTTTTATTGGTGGAGGAACCCCTTCCCTTATGGAGCCGCAAACTGTCGATGCCCTATTGCAAGCACTTGCAAAAAAATGGGTAGTCGATGATAAAGTTGAAATTACATTAGAAGCTAATCCATCCAGTGTGGAAGCAGAGCGCTTTCGTGGATACCGTGCGGCAGGTGTTAATCGCTTATCTCTAGGGATACAAGCGCTCAATGATAAAGCATTGCGCAAACTTGGCCGACTCCATAATGTGGAACAAGCTCTTTGCGCTATTACTTTAGCAAGGAAAATTTTTCCACGTTTATCCTTTGATCTCATTTATGCCCGTCCCGAACAAACCCTTGAACAATGGAAATCTGAACTTGTACAAGCAATTGATTTAGCAGCGGACCATCTTTCTCTTTATCAATTGACGATCGAAGAAGGAACCGCCTTTAAACGGCTTCATGATGCAGGAAGACTTATCCTTCCCCCATCAGAGCTAGCAGCAGATCTGTATCATCTTACTCAAGAAATAACGGCACTACATGGACTTCCTGCCTATGAAATCTCAAACCATGCAATGCCCGGTGCCGAATCAGCACACAATCTTCTTTATTGGCGTTATCACCAATATGCAGGCTTTGGTCCAGGAGCACATGGACGTTTCATTGAGCATACACCGAATCATTCCTCTTTCTGTTCAAAAACATTGTCATCACACCTTGAAAACCGCGAACGTTATGTCACAATAAATGAAAAGCATCCCGAACAGTGGCTTAATTTGGTAGAAACAACAGGACATGGCTGTATTGAAACGGAACATTTAACCACTGAACAACAGGCAAATGAAATGCTCCTTATGGGATTACGCCTTTGCGAAGGCTTAGAACTTATACGCTATGAAACCTTAAGCCCTAAACGCATTCCAATGGAAAAACTGATCGATTTACAACACCAAGAATTGATAGAAATGGTGGATAACCAACGCTTAAAAGCAACAACCAAAGGACGTATTGTTCTTGATCACATCATCAGCCAACTCGCAAACTAAAGTTTTTATAACAACATACTTATTTTAATCATAATTATCATTTTTCACAGCAAAGGTGAGATTAGAATATCGTGAGATTCTCTCATTTCAAAACTATTTATAGCAAGCTAGTTACCGCCATTTGCTTACACCTTAAAAAGGGAGAAGCATGTGGATAAAAACTATAAAAAAGGAGTAAAAAGGCCTCTTATGAACACTCTTAAGTGCTAAAAGCTATTGCAATATTTTGAGCTAGAAAGTGTATGGTGCTCTAACTTTATTTTTCATAAACATAAAGATGGGGAGGCATTATAGATTTTATATTACAATATTCATAAGCACCGTAGTAGCACAAATGTGACAAACATTGAGAAAATTTCTTTAAAACAAGTATGTGAATGCATAATACGATAATGTATTGTTCTTTATGAAATCGTGGCACCATTTAAAGAACCAGAGAAATAAGCATGAAGCCATGCATCAGTCTCTGATTATTTAAAAAGATATTACTCTAGTTACTTTTGAAAACCGTAAAGCCGAATAAAAAAGAAAGTAAAAAAAGCACGCTGATTTTCACCTTTATACCTTTTATATTTTCCCTCAATGAGGTTATGTTTGTATGTCTGTTTCAGAGATTATAAAAAATAGATATACACAATGCTTTTATCCTATTCTGGCATGTAAAAGCTGTTATCGCAAAAAATACTGAACCAATATTTATTTGAGATACGCGGCCGTATGATCGGTATTAATTTATAGGTAACAGCAACATCATGAGCTTTACTAAACAAATAATGCACTCAAATGACAAATATACTAAATATGAATCGGTATTGCTTTGTTAGCGAGTGAAACGATGTTAATCTCATATGATCTTACTTGTATGCGTATATGCTTATAAGTGTCTATACGCGTCCTTTAAAGTTATTTAATTAAAAAATTGAGAATAATACTAGGACAATCCTCGGCTAAAGAAGTCAACGTGATGCTACAAAAGAATTTTTGTGTACCTTTATCATAACCAATATTAAAGCTGATTAAATAAGCTCACCTTCTATCTCGTAATGATTTGCAACGGAAGTTCTTGGGGACAAAAAAGCAGAGCAAAATATATGAAATAAAACAAACTTAAAGCGCTTTTCCTATAGGCTTTATTCTAAGAGAGTCTAATTGGAACAAGAAGTACCTTTTATGCGAGTGCAGAAAACATATAAAAACATGAGCTGTGAATGAGCGCATTTATGTTGTACGAACTTTTTACAATAGCAGCATGTTTTTGTGTGTCTTTATGGCATCAACCTGTCATCACACAATGATGATATAATATTCATTGTTTTCCATATATGATTGCACTGCCTTTCTACACCTTAAAGAACGAATATTTTCAATCTAATATGGTCTAAATAGTTCTGCTTCTTCAAGCAGTCCTCTTTTGGCTTTCCAATTATGTAATTCAATTAACTAAAGATTCTACAGACAAGAATCCCAACTTAAGAATATTCATCACTTACTCTAAAACCACTTAATATATTAAGTTTTACGGAACTCGTATCACCATACCTTAAATGGTAATATCTTATGGCACAACAAGATAAAAGTATTTTTGAACCAGCAATCTTTTCTTTATGAAAAAAAATCAATAATAAAACGCTCATAAATAGTAGTAAGCGTTTCCACTGCATCAAGGGACACACACTCATCTACCATATGCATCGTTTGCCCTGGTAAGCCGAATTCAACCACTGGGCAATAATCCTTAATAAATCGCGCATCCGAACTACCACCTGAAGTGGAACATTCTGGTATATTCCCTGTTACACTTTTAATAGCATTGGATAAAGTTTGAATAAGTTTATCATTTTTGGTTAAAAAAACATCCCCTAAACTTGGAATCCATTCAAGCTGATAAGAGGGATATTGGTTACCATTGTTTTTTGATTGCACCAAAGCAAGACGCTTTTCAATTTCCTCCACCAGTGTTTCTTTTGTCCAAAGATCATTGTAGCGTATATTAAAACGAACTGTTGTCTGCGCTGGGATAATATTGACTGTTAAATTACCGGTATCGATGCTTGTTAGCTCTAGATTACTAGGTTGAAAATTCTCTGTCCCTTTATCTAAAGCAGTTTGTGTCAATGCTTGAATAAGCTTACTTGCCAAAGGCAAGGGATTAGCAGCCCGCTCTGGAAAAGCAACATGACCTTGGCGACCCTTCACGGTAATAATACCAGAAATCGATCCGCGGCGACCAATTTTGATAATATCACCAACAGTCTTTACGCTTGTTGGTTCCCCCACAAGAGCCGCAGTCCATTTTTCACCTTTTTTTTCTGCCCATTTGAGAAGTTTTACCGTACCATTAACAGCAGGCCCCTCTTCATCACCAGTAATTAAAAGGCTTACCCTTCCTTTAATGGGTCGTTTCTCAAAAACTCGCGCTAGAGCCGCAATAAAACAAGCGATTCCACCCTTCATATCAACAGCACCCCGCCCATATAATTTTCCTTGATCTATGACAGCTTCAAAAGGTGGATAAGTCCAATCTTCCAATGCACCTGGCGGTACGACATCCGTATGACCCGCAAACATAAGATGGGGTCCTTCACTTCCCATTTTTGCATAAAGATTTTCAACATTGTCTGTATTTTTATCCGTAAAAATAGGGCGCTCGACATGAAATCCCATTTTTTTCAAAAATTGTTCCAAAGTTGATAACGCCCCTGCTTCATGAGGTGTAACAGAAGGACAACGAATAAGTGCCTGTAATAGCTGAAGTGGATCTGTAAGAACAGACATAAAAAACCTTCCCATTTTTTATAAGTCATCGGAACTTAGGGTTATTACGCTGAATTACAAAAAAGATAAAGTAAAAACATTGAAGACACTCAGCAAACCAAGCAGGGGAGAACAATCGTGCTGAGAGCTTCAATGGCTTCCTCATTATACATGAGCAAGCACACACACAACAAAACACTCAACAAAAAGTTCCGTTAAATATTGCCTTCATTTGAAAGTTTTTTACGCCTCTAAATTATATGAATCAAAATTAATTGCATGCAGTCTAGGAGCATTTTCTTTCAACCAAGCACGATATGTTTTACTATCAGGACATAGCTCTTCACAAAGAGCCCAAAATCTTGGCCCATGATTCATTTCAACAAGATGAGCAACTTCATGGGCAACAACATATTCCACAACTTCTTTTGGCGCCATAATAAGGCGCCAAGAAAAAGAAAGACGCTTATCTATTGAACAAGAGCCCCAACGACTTCTCGTATCTTTATAACAAATGGATTTGACTTTACGCTCTACCTGATGAGCATAATGTGCCACCAAAGGCGTTATAATAAGCGCCGCTTGTTTTTTTAAAACGTCAGCAATGCGTCTTGGAAGATATTCTAATTGACCATAAACAATAATTTCAGGCCCTTGCTCCGCATCTGCTGTAATGATTTCTGTTACTCCACGTCCCTCTCTATGTTTTATGGTATGAGAAACACCCAATAAGGGAATTGTCGCCCCCTCTTTGAGATAAGCATTTTTATGAGAGATTTGTACATGAGCAAGACGTGCCTCAATCCAAGATCGATGCTTTTCAATAAAATTTTCAACCGCATAGAGATTTATTGCTGGTGGTGTTGTTACACAAATCTCCTGACTTCTGGCATCAATACGTAAGGTAAGACGGCGCGCATACTTATTTTCCCGCACCCGTACAGGTACAGAGCGCTCAGAAAAAATAAAATGCTGTTTAGAAATGCTCATATATTTTTATCTTCATCAATAAATGTACCCCTTACTTTGCATTAATCTGATTAATAAAAGATCTCAATACTGTTTCAAGGCAATCTAAATCTTGTGGACGAGAAAAGCGATGATCTGCATCACGAACAAGTGTCAATGTTACATCATGGAGAGGTAAATGATCAAGTAAAGTCAATGTATGCTGATAGGGAATATCTTCATCTTCCATCCCTTGTAGAATATGGACTGGACACCCAACATCAATGCATCCTTTCATAACACAATTTTCGCGCCCATCTTCAATCAATGTTTTTGTAAAGGGCATTGGCTCTGTATCATCAACTGCAGGTCGTTCAATATAGCCTTTCTCCTCCAAAATCTTCCATTCTTCTGGGCCTAATTTTGGTTCCACCAATGTTTGTGTAAAATCAGGTGCTGGAGCAATCAATACCATGCCAGCAAGCTTCTTATTTTTCTGTGCTAGCATCATAGCAAGCCTTAGCGCAATCCACCCACCCATAGAGGAACCAATCAAAATTTGTGGACCCTCACAATAGGTTTCAAAAGTCGCTAAACTTTCCTTAACCCAACGCGAAATTGTTCCTTGAAAAAAATCACCTTCAGATTCTCCATGTCCAGAATAATCAAAACGTAAACAAGACAAATCATTCTTCTGAGCAAACTGATCAACTAACGTTGCCTTACTTCCTAACATATCGGATTGATAGCCAGGAAGCCAAACCAAACCTGGAGATTGGCGCCCCTTGCGATAGCGTACTGCAAGTGCGGTGTTCTCAAATGAAAAAAACTGACAAGGAATATTTTGATCCATGATTCTTTATCCTCCATAAAATAATTTCTTTAAATTAAGAGAAAAACTTTTATAATCTAAATCATCCCAAAAAGTAATAAATCAAATAATGAAAATAACACGAATTATAGTTGTTTTTAGGTACATAATTGTATATTAAATTAACTGTAGTTGAATCAAAATTTAAGGAGCATAAACCATTCGTAAACCGTTTAAAATGACACCTACCCAAAAAGACGGACCACGTTCAAATCAGGATATTCGGGTACCTCATGTTCAGCTTATCAATGATGAGGGACAACATCAGGGAGTTGTTTCGATACAAGAAGCTCTTGCTATGGCTGCAGATGCGGGACTTGATTTGGTTGAAATTGTACCAAATGCGGAGCCACCTGTATGTAAAATCATCGATTTGGGAAAATTAAAATATCAAACCCAAAAAAAAGCTGCTGAAACACGTAAGAAGCAAAAAGTCATCGAAATCAAAGAGATTAAGATGCGCCCAAATGTTGATGTCCATGATTATGGAGTCAAACTCAAGGCTGTTCATCGCTTTATTGATCATGGTGATAAAGTAAAGATTACTTTGCGTTTTCGTGGTCGTGAGATGGCTCACCAAGATCTTGGATTAAAGCTTCTTCAGCGTGTGAAAGAAGATACAAGTGAAATTGCCAAAATCGAATTGGAGCCAAAGCTTGAAGGCCGGCAAATGATGATGGTGATAGCACCTAAATAGTTTTGCATTGGAATAATATTCGCATGCAATTCATCAAAATGATGTGTATAGTATTATTTAGAAGCACCACATAGAGTTTTTGTGGTGCTTTTAAGGTTTTATAAATGTGTATAAATCCTTTTAAGAGTTTAATAATGCTTGATCGATTTTTAAGAAGAATTCATTATTTTGCATATTAAATGAGAAAACTCAAACATCGTAAGGTCTTCTTATTTCAAGCTCTCTGTATCATGCAATGCGGCAAAATTGTTTGCTTACACATCACAAATGGAGATGATACATAAAAATTATCAAAAAAGCAGAAATGTTTTTTGTGAACTATTTCAAGTGCCAAAGACTATCACAATATGGAAATTGGTAAATACAATAGTGAAACTTGCCGGTACCTTTTATTGAAAACTAAAAATAATGATGAACAACGAATTTTCGTTATACCTTTCACAGAAACTTTGCACTACATTCTTCACTCTCACCGTCGTGAAATTGATGTGATGAACCTTGAAAGAAAAAGCTATTTTTGTAAAAAAGATTAAGGGGCTTTTTAATTAAGAGTGTTTCAATCTTGCATAAAATAATGAGAGAATATAGAAGCTCTTCATGGCTAAAAAACAAATTTCCTCTTTTGACAAACATCTTATTATCCGCCTTTTGCGAGAAAATTTTCGTAAACATATGCGTTGGTACAGTGCGGCTATCTTCTCAATGATCATCATTTCTTGTACCACAGCAACCAGTGCATGGATTATGCGGGATGTTGTTAATCAGATTATTGATGCACAAAATTTTCCTATGATTGTTTTGATTTCTAGCTTCATTGCTTTTATCTTTATTCTCAAAGGAGTTGCAACTTTTTTCCAAACTTACTTTCTAAACAAAGCAGGCAATAGTATCATTGCTGAACAACAGCGTAAAATTTTTGCACGACTTATGGAACAAGGAGTCTCTTTTTATCATAATAACACTTCATCTGATCTTCTTGTTCGTGTAACTCATAACGCGACAGCCGTACGTAATATAATTGATACTATTATCACAACTTTTGTACGTGATTTGCTTTCCGTTAGTGGTCTGTTGCTTGTCATGTTCATTCAAAACTTTGTGTTAATCTCCATTACTTTAATTGTAGGACCACTAGCTTTTTTAGGCGTTCGAATGGCTTTAAAACGCGTTCGCAGCTTGATGGAAAAAGAGCTCCTTTCACTTGGTGAAATTATCAAAATCGTACAGGAAACGGCTGTTGGTATTCGAATCATCAAGGCCTTTTCACTAGAAGACGTCATGAAAAAACGGATGGACAAAGCCATTTGTGATGTTGAAAAACAAACAAACAGTATTGCAACACTCGAAGCTATTACCAATCCAATTATGGAAACACTCACGGGTGTTGCCATTGCAGGTATTATTTGTTTTTCCGGTTATCTTGCAACCCAACGCGCAGGTGTTCAAGGTGAATTTATGTCCTTTATTGTTGCTTTACTTTTAGCTTATGAACCCGCAAAAAGACTAGCAAATGTACGTGTTAAAATTGAATCTGGCTTGGTCAATATCCGTACGATGTTTGAAATACTCGATTGTCCCCTTACAGTTGTAGAACATAAAGAAGCTAAAGATCTGAATAAAACGCAAGGAACTATTCGTTTCGAACATGTTTCTTTTGCATACACTAATAACAAAATGATATTGAAAGACATCAACCTAGAAATAGAAGCCGGAAAAATGACAGCATTGGTGGGACCATCCGGTTCGGGAAAATCAACCCTTATCAACCTTATTATGCGCCTCTATGACCCCACAAAAGGACGCATATTGATTAATGATCAAGACATTCGCTACACAACATTTCGCTCTCTGAGAAACCTGATGGCCTATGTAGGACAGGATACTTTTCTCTTTCAAGGAACTGTTAAATATAATATCGGGCTTGGAAAAGAAGGGGCTAGTGATGACGAAATTATCGAAGCAGCAAAAGCAGCAAATGCTCATGACTTTATTATGAGTTTGCCAAATGGTTATGATACACAGATAGGTGATAATGGCTGTAATCTTTCAGGGGGGCAAAAACAACGACTCGCTATCGCTAGAGCAATGATTCACGATAGTGAAATTCTGATTCTTGATGAAGCAACAAGTGCGCTCGATTCACACACCGAAGCACAAATTAATGAAGCTATTCATCACCTTACTAAAGGACGCACAACGATCATTATTGCTCATCGCCTTTCAACGATTGCTCGTGCTCATAAAATTGTGGTCATACAAAATGGACAACTGATTGAACAAGGTACTCAAAAAGAATTGCTAGCAAAAGAACATGGGTTTTATAAAAAACTTCATAATATCCAGTTCAAAAAACATACCCCCTAATTTCTAGATCCTTAAATAAGATTTGAAATAAAAAATGGATAGAAGGTAATGCTCCATTTATAAAAAAAGACTTGTTATCAAGAAAAAGCATTACTTCAATCAAGAAGTGGTAAAGAATTTATGGTTTATTGAAAATAAAATTCTTGGATTTAGATGAAAACTTTACTCGTTGTTTTGTTGAATGCAAAAGATAAGATGTAATTTGCTTATTGCAAATTTTCTTTATATTTATGATGAATCAATCAAAAGCGCTTGTTGTACGTTATAAGAGATATTGGTATATGCATAAAAACTCTTAAGATAAGCAATAAAAATACCTCTACACTTTCAAATGAAAAGATTGTCAGCAACATGAGAAGCTGGAAAATAGAATGATAATGCCGGCTTATAGCTTTAGTAAATACTTATACCTTTATTAATAATGGTAGTGTGGATTTTATACCATTCATAAGAGGTACTTTATACCATTTCACAAGCAATCTTATGAAATAGACTCAAGCGCACACTGAGAAATGTTGCTTTAAAACAAGTACATAAACTTGCAATACAATAATGTTATATTTTGGAGTACTCTGTTCGCGGAGCTATTCGTTATAAGAAAAGTGATCTCATTCAAGACACAATAAACAAAAATCTAAAATAATAGGTAATTTTTATTATTAAAAAATATTGCTTTAAATGCGTTTGACAATAAAATCGATATCTTATGAATTCTCCGCTTAACGCTTTTGTTTATCACGTTCTTTAATGGAATCATGTCCTTCACATAAAAACAGAATGCCATTGTGTTGCAAATTCACCTGCTTGTTTTAAAGAAACCTCTCTCAAAGTCTTCCCCAAGCCCATTTCGCGATAACGTCCGTGAATTGTATAATGATAAATCCATTAAGCTGCCCTATCTTTACGCTTATGGAGTAACAAGCTGGCACCATTCACACTATTCTGCCAACTCCTAATGTTGCGACAGCTCTTAGCTCTCGAGATGATTCATAAGAGGCATTTTTAGTCATTTCTTAATAGTTTTATCCACACAGGATTCTCCGCTTGTAGTATACAAACCGAATGGTTTTGATTGATTCAATACGAAAGAGATTCGTACGATATGCAAAGTTCTAATTCAAGTTGAATAACAATAAATTATCTTTATAAATCAATATATTGCACAGACTCCATTCTTTAGGCAACAGCACGATATGGGCTTGAAAACAAGGTAAGGTACTTCTCTAAAATAAATATATAGCAGCAAAATAACATACTATCTTTCGTGAAGATTTTGTCCCTTTAGAGAATAGCATAACAAAAATCAAATATTTCAGATATATCTCTTCACGCCTCAACAAAAAGCTTCTTCTTTTATAGGATTTCTAGTCTATGCCTCCTTCCTCAGATTTAGAAATGAGAGACAAAAAACAAAGAAATTGTTTTTTTAAAATTCAATCTTTAATAATCTCTTTCATAAAAGAGACCTATACTAGAATTTTGTTCATTTCCTATGGCACCTTTAGCTTTGAGATGACGCGAAATATCTAAATTAATTGTCCCTTTCGTCGTTCCATCAGACCCTGCTTCAAAACCCAAATAAATATTATTGTGTATGTAGCGTCCAATACGTAAGCCTGTATTCCCCTTCTCATTAACGATAACATCAAGATCATCAAGTCCAATTTTAGTTCGTAAAGTATTCAACAAAGATGTATTAGAACTACCTGCAAGATCAGCCGCTGCTGCTGCAAGTTGAGCAATCTGAAATGGTGATAATTCATTAAGAGAGCGATTAAAAATCAAACGCGCCAAAATCTCATCCTGAGGCAAATTTGGTTGTGATGAAAAATTAATATCAAGATTATCAACCGTCCCACTTACAGTTACAGTGACACGAATATCACCACTGTTATTGTTGGTTACAAAATAAACCGTAGGATTAAGATTACCACTAAAACTCGCTTGTCCTTGATCAAAATTAAGACGTTGCGACAGGATATCAAAACGTCCACGAATCATTCTAAATTCACCAACTGGATGCACATCATTCAATGGACCTGCTAGATTAATGCGTCCTCCCAGTTCAGCATCTAAGCCTTTTCCGCGTACAAAAAATTGATTGCGTGCTGTAATACGCATGTTTGATAGCACGACAGATGAAGATTCTTGTGTAACTATACGGCTTTTGCTTTTGTTCGTGTTCTTAACATCAGCACGTTCAAGTGTTGTTTGAATCGATTTAGTTAAATTCTTATTTCTAACATCAAGAAACTTGGCACTTTTAAAATGATCAGGAACAAAAACTTCAGCTTTTTCAACGATGATATCACCACCAAGAACAAGACTATTTAAAAAATGACCTGTCATTGTCATCTCACCTGATAATGTTGCCAGAATCATAGAACCATCATTATAATTGGCATTATCAAGATGAAATATCAAATCTGTCTCTAGACCATTAGAGATACGACCTGAAGCAGAAATTCCTCCCCCCTCAAACGAAGAAGCTGAAGCTTTTTCTATAAGGATATGATCACCTTTCAATTTGCCTTCAATTGTTATATTATTTAATCCTACATTTGTTTGTGAATCAAAAAAGCTACCGTCGCCTATAGAAATATTTCCTATCAATTGTGGCTTTGATAATGACCCATTAAGAGCTGTATCAATTCTTGCTGTACCCGTTATATGTGCACCACGCTTAGCTAATAAGAGATTAACAAAATCAAGAGGCATTATCCCTTTAACGTTTAATTTTGCCTCTGAACCATTAAGAGATACAGGCCCATGGATGGAAAGATCTAATCCTTTATCTCCAGTAGCTATCATATTTTCAATATGAAATGTCGATTTTTTATAAGAACCACGAGCATTTATATTGATTGACATCGGTCCTTTATGCGTCATAGCGGTTAAATTTTGACTAGAAAGCTCAAAATGAGCAGATGGATCCTTCATTGTTCCACCAATATCAACTTTACCTATCACTGTCCCATCAAGCGCTTGTCCTGCAATAAAACCATTCGCCAAACGTGCAGATAAATTTTGCAAATTAATATGAAGATCAAGCGCATTTTTCTCTAGAGATACACGCCCCTGAGCTTGTGCTTGTACTCCTTCTCCTGTTAAATTTGCATTCAAAGTAAGATTTTGATCTACAGTATTTCCCGTAGCAGAAAGAGAAAAAGGCATAATTTTTTTATCTTGAAAAGCAACGGTTGTCAGTCCCTCACCTTTTATATCGTAAGTTATATCAGGTTTTTTTAAATGACCACGAATCATAACCTGCCCTGTTACACTCCCTGCTGCTCCAAGATCGGATTTCCACAGATTGACTAAAGCAGCAGGAAGCGCATTCATTGTAAGTTGTAAATTCAGGGTATCTTGAATATTTCCTGCTAAAATGATGTTGCCTCCATTTATTGCAATTCCTAATTCATTGATTGTCATTCCATCTTTATCAAAAGAAATTATAGATGGCTTCGGCAATGTTGCATGAAAAGTATGTTGTTTTAAGTCCACAGCTTCAATTTGCACTTCTCGTTTTATACTTTCTGGAAGTTCCTCAACCATTAAACGACCAGAAAGCCTTGCATTGAGAGTATCATGCAACATCGCCTGGACAGTAAAAACCGTTTGTCCATTATTCCTATCAGCGTGAGCATTTAAACGATTGACCATTACCAAAGGTGTTTGAATATGTTCTGCATTGATAACTCCTTCAAACTGAGTCATGCCAAAAGGATCGAATATGTCAGCATCTATTGCCAATTTTTTTATTTTATTCTTGGAAAAATTCAAATGGTTAACATGCGCCTTCACATTGGTTTTTTGTCTGCCATTTTGTTCATCAAAAATAAAATCTCCTTTTACTTTTCCACTACCATCCTGCAAAAATAACGCTGAAAGTACGGAAATATCATCGGCATCAATATGCAGCGCTCCTTTCAAAAAACCGCCAAGTTGTTGAGAAAGATCACCCGTTATTTTTGCACTTCCCCCTCTAATATCGATATTTTCAAGTTTTCGAATTTTATGAGAATCTTCAAAAGAGGCCGATAAATGCAAAGTTTTTTTAGCAAAAACCCCTTCACCTTTTACCGCCCCCGTTAAAGAAGTAACTGGTGCTGTATTATCTACAAATGCATCTATATTAAGTGTTGTGTTTTGAAGTTTCTTCCCTACAATTAATGCTTCATCAATATGGGCACGTGTATTTAGTTTTATATGGCTATTGCGCCCTCTCGCCGTACTTTGAATTGTAAGCGCACCGCTTATCTTTGGATCTAATTTGGACAAATCAGATATTTGAGCAGATAGATCCATTTTAGCGCTTTCATCTGAAAAATAACCATTAGCCTCTATGTTTGTATATTGATTTTTCAAATTAAAATGACGTAAAGTGAAGCCCATTGTATTTCGAGCAGCGCCACCTGAAAGAGTAGTATTTCCTTTGAATAAACGATCAAAAGACTGCATGCCTATTTTCATATCGTCAGCCATTCCTGATAATTGTAGATCAAAAATACCACTCAATAAACTGATCGTTCCTTTGGCTTTAATATCTGCACTACCAGAAAGTGATTGTTTACTGAACACTTCCAAAGGAGTTAATGTTTGAGCTTTTAAACCGAGATCGCCTTTAAAAACAAAATTCTCCATTGTCCCTTTTAACCAAGAAGAAAAACCCTGAGCCGTAACACTCAGATCATGAATCAAAATTGGTTTGTTCGAAACAATATCCGTATCTAAATGCACATGAACCGCTTGGCTTAAATTTTCTACTAACGCTCCCTTAATCTTTTTAACCCCTTGAAGCGTCCCTTTAACCTGAACACCAACATGACGAGAAGCTGCATTATCAAGATTTTCGCTTACTCCTCCCATATCAAAAATTGCATCGCGAATATAAATATTTTTATTGCTTAAATGATTTACAACCAACCGCCCATTCCAAGATTGTTGACCTTCGCGACCATAGTCAATGTTCAAAGCAAGAGTATTCGCAGGTTTTGGCACTTCTGATATAGGTAAATGAACAGACTCTTTTTCGTTACCAAGAGCCATTTTGCCATCAACAAAAAGCCGTCGCAAGAATCCATCGGCGGTTATTTCAGCATTGGCTATAACATTCATTGCTTTGTTCTGAATAACCATCTGATCAAGGTGTGTCACACCTTCTTTTGTTCTTCTTGCCTTTGCTTTTAATGTTATATCAGATTCGAAGAGACTACGATATTGAACAGGTATTAAAGGGCTCAGTGTTCCCTCTAATTTCGTAGAAAAACTCTGTCCTTCTGGAACACCTGCAAGAATAACATTACCATCTAAAATAGAATGATGATCGGACTCTAAAGAAAGTTTGATAACCAAATCATCAAAAGTACCATCACCTTTCACGACGAGACTTAATGCTGGACGTTGTTCAATGTTAAAAATATTCGCCAAAATACCATTTTGTGGTTCGTTAGCAGAAATATCAATTTGAGCTGTACGATTACTATCAGATATCTTAGTGAGAACAGAAAAAGAACCCGGTGCATCTAAACGATGCGCCGCTATATCGACATCAAAATTACCACCAGCCAAGGTGAAATTGCCTTTTAAGGACATATCAGCAGAAAAACCAAAAAGATTCTGTTCAAATGTCACATGTTGAGCTGTAAGCGTATTGATAGAAAGAGCAAGCGGTAATTTTGGTAAAGAGAATTTACCCGTCTCAAGGGAAGAAACAAAAGAAGAATTGCCTTGCGGTTTGCGTAAAAATGTAACCTGTTCTGCCGAAAGCTGGTTAATATCCATCCGCCCTCTCAGCAACGCTAGACGATTCCAATCCATTTTAGCATTGGTAATTTTAAGCCAAACCCCTTTTTTATCACTGACAGTAATAGTGTCAATTGATGTTTGAGAAGACAGTGTCCCTTGCATATTGTGTAAACGAACTTGACGATTAGGCGCTGAAAGCTTTCGTTCAATTAAAGAAACAAACCATGAGCGATCATCTGTTTTCATTTCGCTAGAGGGAAGAATGTCTCCTCTTTGCGCAAAAACAAAACTACCCACCCCAAAAAACAAAAATACAAAGAAGAACGCTGATAAACATACACCTTTTTTCATTAAAATGCTTGCCCTATACCCACATAAAAACCAATGCGAGGGTCACCCTTCTCTCTCTTTAAAGGAAAGGCTAAATCAACGCGTAAAGGACCAAGACCCGTCATATAACGACCTCCTATACCGGCTCCCCATTTAATTTTTTGAGAAAAATCAAAATTCGCCTTTTTCCCTACTAAACCTCCATCAAGAAAACTGACAAACCCTATTTTATCATTTAAAGAAACACGCAATTCTGCTGACCCCTCAATAAGCGCCCGTCCACCAACAACCCCATCATTTTCTGTTTTGATACCAATATTACGGTAAGCATAACCACGAACAGAGCCCCCACCACCAGCAAAAAAAAGCGTATTTGCGGGTACTTGTGCTGTATCATTCCCAAGAATTGTACCAAGCTTTGCCCGCGCAGCAACAACAAAACGATCCCCTTCATCCAACGCCCAATAAGAACGACCTTCTGCTGTTACTTTTGCAACAAAGTTGCTAAAACGCATCTCATAAAAAGGCTCAATGAAAACTTCACCATATAAACCTTTTGTTGCATTAAACTTATTATTACGACTATCGTAAATCAAGCCGCTAGGGAAACCGATTGTTGTAAAATTACGGCTCCCAAAATAGATATCACGTGAATAACCATTTGAAACTTCTACAGCAGCCTGTCCCGATAGATTACCATTAAAAATATGCGTAATACCTAATTTTCCTTTGATGGCTTTTGTCGTATAATTTTCTAAAACATCTTGTTGTATTTTTAATTCTGATCTGAAATCTGTATCTGGCGTGAGTACACCAGGCTTTACAAATGTACCACCGAAAAGATAATCAAAATTTTTAAAATTATATGATTGCTTTTTATTGCTACCAACACCACTTATTTTTGTTTCAATTTTAAGAGTCTCTGCATGACCAAAAAGATTGTTATGCATCCAATAAGTCTCAAAACCAGCACCATCTAAAGTTGAATAGCTACCGCCTACACCAAAACGACGCGGTTTACGTTCTTGTACAACAAGTGCAAGCGGTAAACTACCATCTAGATTACTAGTATCAGCCTCACGTATATTGATAGCACGAAAAACACCAAGGCGCGCAAGACGTTCATTTGCCTTAGCTAACGCATCAGAATCGTATATCTGCCCTGGTTTCAATCCGGTCATCCACGCGATATAAGCTGAATCTACACGTGGTTTCTTACTTATATTACGCACACTTAAAGGACCATAATGAGCCTTTTGTCCAGGACCAACAACAATCCGTCCTTCAACACGCAATGTAGCATGATCAGCCACGACTTCACTCTTCATAATTTTAGCTTTAGCATAACCTTGTTGCCGCCATCCTTCTATCGCCCATTTTTCTGCTTTCAAAATGGTTTCAGATTTAGCAATAGCCCCAACTTTATAGCCCAATTCTTCAATTGTGGGCATTTTATGCGCTTTACGTTTTTCAAACGGAGCTACTTTATCAATATTGGCAATACTAAAAACATATTGTGGACCAGCATTAATTGTAATAACGATATTCGATTGTGCTGGAAGTTGAGTTACCGGACTTAAATCAGCGACTTCTAAGCCATTAATTTTAATACTAATAACACCACCATAGCGTCCATCAGCATAAAGAGCAGAAAGAATTGCTCGATAATCTGAACGCGCCTTGGCGAGCAAACCAGAAGAACTGGCGGATGCTTTCTCTTTATCAGCAACAAGAGAAGAAACAGATTTAACTATTTTTATACCTTCTAATGGTGCACCTGGCGGTGCAACAACATCAACTTTATAAAATTTCTCTGTACTTTTGGTATAATGTGAAGAAGAATTTGTTTTCTTTTGACCAAAAAAAGGGATGCCGAAAAAATCAAATGCAGCAAGTGGCTGTGGAAAAGAAAAAGTAAAACACAAGCCTATAAATACACAGCGCACAGTCCCTGATTTTAACAAAATTCTTGTCTGGTATACCATAAAATCAGATACCTTATAATACACTTTGCATCTACTACGCTTTAAATAATATAAAAATAAGAAAGGTAAATATAATTACTTTGCACATTTTACACGTTTTATCACATCAAATAACACTCTGCGATACATAACGTTATCCTCCCCTTATATTTTCATAAAATTTTGCACTGTTGTATAACACGAACAGCCTCATTCTTTTTTTCTTAACATATTTATTTAGCTTATTATAAATGTTTTATTGCGTCCCATATCATCATGGTTAAATTTGTACAAATGACTTTCCATGGGAATGCTAAAAAACTGCCCACGTATATAGTTCTCTCTATAAAAAAAGCTATAGAGATGCTTCTTGATTTTTATAAATAGATATGATTGTCTCTACCAAGTCTAAAGGGGGAAAATAAATAAATGATCGCACGTATTACAACTGTTGCTTTTCGCGGTCTAGAAGCAGTCCCTGTCGATGTACAGGTTATGATTTCGTCTGGTAAAATAGGAATGGCTATTGTTGGATTAGCTGATAAAGCAGTTGCAGAAAGCCGTGAACGTGTACAAGCAGCCCTCCACGCTTGTGGACTTTCTATGCCTACTAAACGAATTACGATTAATCTTGCACCAGCTGATTTGCCTAAAGAGGGATCGCATTATGATTTGCCAATCGCCGTAGGCTTAATGCTTGCTATGGGAATCCTCCCTCCCGAAGTAGCTCAAGACTATGTCATTTTAGGAGAATTATCACTGGATGGTTCACTTACCGCCGTTAATGGTGTTTTACCAGCTGCCATGACAGCTTTATCACTCGATAAAGGACTGATTTGTCCCTTCCAATGTGGACCTGAAGCAGCATGGGCAAATGCAGAAATAAATATTCTTGCCCCAGAGACTCTGCTCACTATAGTCAACCATTTCAAAGGAACCCAAATTCAAAAACGTCCACAACCGCGCCAATATACTATCGAAACTGAACTTCCAGATCTTTGCGAAATCAAAGGACAAAAAACAGCCAAACGTGCCTTAGAAGTTTGTGCTGCTGGACGCCATAACCTTTTGTTTGTAGGTCCCCCTGGTGCTGGAAAATCTATGCTAGCGCAACGCTTACCTTCCATTTTGCCACCTCTTGATAGCCGTGAGCTTTTAGATGTCTCTCTGATTGCTTCTATTACAGGAGAAACGGTTCATAATACCATTTCACTTCATTGCCCCTTTCGTTCCCCACATCATTCTGCTTCCATGGCCGCAATGATTGGTGGAGGGCTTAAAGGACGACCGGGAGAGGTCTCCCTTGCTCATAATGGTGTGTTATTCCTTGATGAATTGCCTGAATTTTCTCCACGGGTTCTTGATTCTCTTCGTCAACCTTTAGAAAGTGGGGAGTCAGTTATCGCCCGCGCTAATCACCATATTAGCTATCCTGCTCGCTTCCAACTTATTGCCGCAATGAATCCTTGCCGTTGTGGTATGGCAGGCGAAAAAGACCATGTTTGCCCTAAAGGGATACGCTGTCAAATCGATTATCAGTCCCGTATTTCTGGTCCTCTGCTTGACCGAATTGATTTACGGATTGATGTCCCTGCTTTGACGGCTATGGACCTTATGCAACCAGAACAATCAGAAAAAAGCTGCGACGTTGCCAAACGCGTCGCACGGTGCCGTACCATTCAAGCTAAACGTTTTTCAACAATGGGGTTTGATCATATTCGTACCAATGGCGATTGCCCTGCCAAAATTATAGAACAGATTGCCATTCCTGATAAAAGTGCGACCATACTCTTACGAGATGTGAGTGAAAAAATGCACCTCTCCGC
Organism: Bartonella sp. AP21QHHD; assembly: GCF_042196205.1. Lineage (NCBI taxonomy): Bacteria > Pseudomonadati > Pseudomonadota > Alphaproteobacteria > Hyphomicrobiales > Bartonellaceae > Bartonella > Bartonella sp. AP21QHHD. The sequence continues at coordinate 130,858 of NZ_JBHIPT010000011.1, forward strand.
ACGCGCTTATCATCGCATTCTCAAAGTTGCACGCACAATTGCTGATCTTGACGGATCAGATACTCTTTCACGCTATCATCTCGCAGAAGCTATTTCCTATCGACTAGGCGCAGAAAGATTAACAGCCCTTAATTAAAAAACTACTCATCAATAAAAACTTATTGGAAAATAACGCAAATAAAGTTCTGTAAGTTTACCATCCTCTTCTAGAGATTTCAGCGCATAATTGAGTACATCAACCAATTTTTCATTCTTTTTTGCAACAGCAAGCTGCATTCCTTGCCCCAATAACTGTGGCGCCATATATGCCCCCCCAACAAAATGGCAGCAATCAACAGATTTTTGTTTTTTGAACCATAATGATAAAGCAAATCCATCATCAAAAATAAGGTCAATTTTACGCTCTTGTAATGCTTTATAGAGCTCTTCTCTCTTTTTAAACCTTTGCCATTTGGCTTTAGGAAAATAATATTGAAAGAGTTTTTCGTGAACACTTTTAGACAAAACACCACTGGTTAAATGTATCAATTGATCGCTTATTGGCTCATCGAGATTTAAACGTCGAGAAGCAACAAATCGCGCTGGAAAGCGCAAATATGACTTTGTAAAAACAAGATCTTGCTGGGTTTTACTTGTTTCTTTTAAACCCGCAATAATGACTTCTGCACCACCATTTTTAACATGTTCTACAAGCTCTTTCCAAGGAATCACTTCTATTTCACAAAGCTTCTCTAATTTTAATTTTGAGCAAATAGCGCGCAATAAATCGATATTATAACCTGCAAGATACCCCGATTGATCAATAAAATTAAAAGGAGGAAAATCAAAAGTTGTTACAAAACGCAAACGAAAGATATCCGTTGTATCAGGTTGTACCAAATGTTCATGCGAATCAAAAAAAGAAGGCAACCTTTCAGCTTCTGCGTAAGAGGAAAATAGAACCCCCCCCGCTACAAATAAAATACGAATAAAAATATTGTATGGATTATTGAATAAAAAGTACTGTAAACGCAATTGAAGATGTTTCACATATATAGATTTTTTTATTTTCAAAATCTCTCCCCCATTTTTCAAAACTAAGATGCAACACTTCTTAACTATTATCTAACGCACTTCACCAAAATATCTGGCGTTTAATAAATAAAATTCTTGCTATTTTTGAAACCATTGAAAATGCTTAGATTTCTGATGTTAATTTTCCAAAATGAATATATAAAAAGTAATTTTAGAGAAAAGCGATTTAATTTTTTAATATAAGAAATAAGCTGTATATACTTTATTGCGTATCTTAAAATATTAAGACCATTTCCTTGCGTATCACAACCTAGGAAGTATATAGATATATTGAAGAAAAGAGTAAAAATACCCCTCAAATGCCGAGGGTTTTCTCAACATTAAGGTTGCATCAACATTTAAGAGCTGAAAAATAAAATGATGATTCTGATTTGCACTTTATTGTCACGATGGGAAAGATGGGGGACATAAATCTTGTAGTATTCACAGGGTATTTTGCGTTATACTATTCAAACATCGTTGTAAAATGAGTTTGGGAACATTGAGAGATGCTCCTTAAAAAAGCGCGTGAATAAACAGTACAATGGCGTTTTGTTTTGAATAAGCGATGCAACCTCACGAGAATGCAAGAAACAAAAGCGTAAGATAATTCGTCATTACCCTCATTATTCAAAAACATCACCGTAGACGTTTTTTTAAATTGTAAAGTTGAATATAAAAGATGATCGTGGAAACGTGTTTTTACATTTACGCATTTATATTTTCCTCAAATGAAGCTTTTTTCACATTTTAAAGATGACACAAACCAATATACACAATATTTTCGCCTCAATCTAACATACAAAAGTTTGAACTGCTTAGAGAGCTCGCAACCTTTGTTTTAAATATATGGTAGAATTAGGATTGAAAAATTGATTTATGGATAAAACAAGTGAGACCTTTATTAGTGTAACACAAAAATGCATAACTAATTCTGAAACATTACGCATATGCAAAAATAAACAAAGTAAATAGCATCGTTTATGAAACAGCTTTTTGTATAAGTCATAAGTGTTTATTCGCCTTATATCACCGCCCTAGTGTTTTACAGCATAGCAGTACACTATCATTTTATCATTCTCTCCATTATATATCGACAGATATTGAATCTAGATCTGATATACGGTAAATATTTAATGTGGTTATTCCATAAATAACTGATCAGAACATTGAGCTTTAAAAAAAGCGGATAAAATATTGTAAATTGAACACAGGAATGGACTAACTTATGAGTGATGAAATAACCTCACCAGCACAAAGCAATAACTATGATGCCGCTTCTATCAAAGTTCTCAAAGGTCTTGATGCTGTACGCAAACGTCCTGGTATGTATATCGGTGACACTGATGATGGATCGGGGTTACACCATATGGTCTATGAAGTTGTAGACAATGCTATCGATGAAGCTTTAGCCGGTCATGCAACTCTTGTAAACGTCACACTCCATGCTGATGGTTCTTGTTCTGTTCGTGATAATGGACGTGGAATTCCGACAGATATCCATCCAACAGAAGGTATTTCTGCCGCTGAAGTTATTATGACACAGCTTCATGCCGGTGGAAAGTTTGATCAAAACTCTTATAAAGTTTCAGGCGGATTACACGGTGTTGGCGTCTCTGTTGTGAATGCATTATCCGTTTGGCTTAAATTGCAAATCAAACGCAATGGTAAAATTCATGAAATATCATTTACCCACGGGGTAGCTGATGCTCCATTAAAAGTTGTTGGCGATTGCGATCAAGAAAGTGGAACAGAAATTAGATTTTTACCAAGCTCTGAAACCTTTACTATGGTTGAGTTTGATTTTGAAACTTTAGAGCGTCGTTTACGGGAATTAGCTTTTCTAAATTCTGGGGTTTATATTCTTCTTGTTGACGAGCGTCATGCTGATATTAAATCCGTTGAATTGCATTATGAAGGTGGATTAATAGAGTTTGTGAAATATATTGATCAATCAAAAAAAGCTCTGCTTGATACTCCTATTTATATTGCAAGTGAAAAGGATGGTATGAGCGTTGATGTTGCCCTGTGGTGGAATGATTCCTATCATGAGAAGGTCTTGTGTTTTACCAATAATATCCCTCAGCGTGACGGTGGAACGCATTTGATAGGTTTCAGAAGTGCCCTTACACGCCAAATTAATGGCTATGCTGAATCTTCAGGTATTGCTAAAAAAGAAAAAGTGAACTTAACCGGTGATGACTGCCGTGAAGGATTAACAGCTATTCTTTCTGTCAAAGTTCCTGATCCAAAATTTTCTTCACAAACAAAGGATAAGTTAGTCTCTTCTGAAGTGCGCCCTATTGTTGAAAGTTTGGTCAATGAAGGTCTTTCAATATGGCTGGAAGAACATCCTCATGAAGCAAAACTTCTCATTAGTAAAGTGGTAGAAGCTGCAACAGCACGTGAAGCAGCACGCAAAGCACGTGAACTCACAAGACGAAAAGGGGCACTTGATATCACTTCTCTACCAGGAAAGCTTGCCGATTGCCAAGAACGAGATCCCGCAAAATCAGAAATCTTTATTGTCGAGGGGGATTCGGCTGGCGGTTCAGCAAAAAGTGGGCGCTCACGTCAAAATCAAGCAATTTTACCCCTTCGTGGTAAAATCCTCAATGTTGAACGAGCACGTTTCGACCGCATGCTCTCATCTGATATGATTGGAACACTTATTACAGCTCTTGGAACGTCTATCGGTAAGGATGAATTTTCACCAGATAAATTACGTTATCATAAGATTATTATCATGACGGATGCGGACGTTGATGGAGCCCATATTCGTACTCTGCTGCTCACTTTCTTTTTTAGACAAATGCCCGAGTTAATTGAACGTGGACATCTTTATATTGCTCAGCCTCCTCTTTATAAAGTATCGCGTGGAAAATCTTCCCAATATATTAAAAATGAAGCAGCGTTTGAAGAATTCTTGATCGATACTGGATTAGAAGAAACAACGCTTGAGCTTTCAACGGGAGAAGTTCGTGCAGGGGCTGATTTGTATCAACTCGCTAAAGATGCTCGTATATTACGTCAACTTTTAAATGGTCTTCATACCCGTTATGACCGTAATATTGTTGAACAAGCAGCAATTGCTGGCGCTTTTAATCTTGAAGTCTTTGCAACACAAGAAAAAGCGCAAAAAATAGCAGATACTACAGCACACCGCCTTAATCTGATTGCTGATGATATGGAACAAGGTTGGAGTGGACGATATACAGAAGATGGAAGTTTATGTTTTGAGCGTATTTTGCGTGGTGTTAAAGATGTTGTTACGCTTGATGTGGGACTTATAAATTCAACTGACGCACGCCAAATTGATCGCATTTCTCAAAATTTTATCGACATATATCATCCTCCTGTTCTTTTACGTCGCAAAGATAAAACAGAGCGTATTTTTGGTCCTATGAGCCTTTTAGAGAGCATTTTTACAAACGGTAAAAAAGGTGTTACTCTTCAACGTTATAAAGGTCTTGGGGAAATGAATGCTGAACAACTTTGGGAAACAACGCTTGATCCCAATGCACGTTCTCTTTTACAAGTAAAAATTAATGATGCAACCGATGCAGATTCACTCTTTTCTCGTCTCATGGGTGATGAAGTTGAACCTAGACGTATTTTTATTCAAGACAATGCCTTAAGCGTTGCCAATCTTGATATCTAAAGGTACTCTTCTGTTTTTGGCTGTGTAAACGTCGTAGTTTTATACGTTGTTTTTTCGTAGTTGAACATTCCCTCTCTATTTCATTTACGATAAAAGAAAAATAAGGAAGATCATATACATGGCAATTGAAACAGAACGTGTAGGAACCAAGGGTGGCATGGAGCACTCTTTTGGTTTTACAATAGTAGATGAAACACAAAAACAATCCATGGTGGATGGTGTGTTTCATTCTGTTGCTGAAAATTATGACAAGATGAATGATATCTTATCCTTAGGGCTACACCGTGTGTGGAAAAATTCCATGATTGCTTGGCTTTCCCCACCAGCACTTTCTCATTGGAAAGTTCTTGATGTCGCTGGCGGTACAGGTGATATTGCTTTTCGTATTCTTAATGCTTCACGCCAAAAAGCCCATGCTACAGTGCTTGATATTAATGGCTCAATGCTCAGCGTTGGCAAAAAACGCGCACAAAAAAATGGTCTTGCCCCTCTGATTGATTTTGTTGAAGCCAATGCAGAAAATCTACCTTTTGAAGATCAAAGCTTTGACGCTTACACGATTGCTTTTGGAATTCGCAATGTTCCTCATATTGATCAAGCTCTTAGAGAAGCTTTTCGTGTTTTAAAGCTCGGTGGACGTTTCTTATGTTTAGAATTTTCAAATGTCGAGATGCCTTGGCTCGATAAAATTTATGATCTTTGGTCTTTCCATGCTATCCCTAAGCTGGGTCAATTTATCGCAAATGATGGCGATGCTTATCGTTATTTGGTTGAATCTATCCGCAAATTTCCTAAGCAAGATGATTTTTCCCATATGATCAAGCATGCGGGGTTTTCGCGGGTATCGTACCGCAATCTCACCGGTGCGATTGCAGCGCTGCATTCAGGTTGGAAAATTTAAAAATGGTGCAAATTTCCCCTTACTTTCAATTGATGCGTGCAGGATGGGTTTTAACACGTGAAGGTGTTTTAAGTGCTCTTCCTCATGATGATCTTCAAGGATTTCCAGCGCTATGTCATCGTATAGCGAGTGCATTAGCACGACGCAAAACAAAAAAGAAACAGCGATCTGAAAATATTTCATATGCCATTAATAAGCTTGGACCCTCTTACATAAAACTTGGTCAATTTCTTGCCACAAGACCTGATATTGTTGGGCGTGATATTGCGGAAGATTTGTCACAGCTACAAGATCGTGTCCAAACATTTTCTTGCACTGCCGCTATTGCTCAAATTGAAAGTTCTCTTGGTCGCTCTATTGATGATTTATTCGTAAATTTTTATCCCCCCATTGCCGCCGCTTCTATTGCTCAAGTTCATCCAGCTGAATACAGTGATGAAACTGGCCATACGACAAAATGTGCTGTAAAAGTTATTCGTCCCAATATCAGAGCACGTTTTTCTAAAGATCTTAGAGGATTCTATCTCATTGCTCATTTACAAGAGCGCTATATCCCTGCCTCTCGAAGGCTTCGTCCTGTTTGTGTGGTGGATACTTTAGCACAAACAACACGGCTTGAAATGGATTTACGCCTAGAAGCAGCAGCTATATCTGAAATGGCTGAAAATATTCAACATGATACAGGCTTTCGGGTTCCACGTATTGACTGGGAACGGACAGGACGTAATGTCCTTACAATGGAATGGATTGATGGTATAAGAATATCCGAAACTTCCAAACTCAAAGAAGCAGGATTTGATTTGAAGGCGCTTGCTATTACGCTTATTCAATCTTTTCTTCGTCATACACTGCGTGATGGTTTTTTTCACGCCGATATGCATCCTGGTAATTTATTTGTAGATGAAAAAGGATGTATTGTTGCTGTTGATCTAGGCATTACAGGAAGGCTTGGCAAAAAAGAAAAGCATTTCCTTGCTGAAATTCTTTACGGCTTTATTACCCGCGATTACCATCGAGTTGCACGTGCCCATTTTGAGGCAGGCTATGTTCCTTCACACCATAATATCGAAAGCTTTGCGCAAGCCAACCGCGCTATTGGCGAACCAATTCACGGACAATCAGCACAAAGCATTTCCATGGCTAAATTGCTCACTTTATTGTTTGAAGTCACTGAATTATTTGACATGCAAACGCGACCTGAACTTTTATTGCTGCAAAAAACGATGGTTGTCGTGGAAGGTGTTGCCCGCACATTAGACCCCACTTTTAATATGTGGAAAGCTTCTGAACCCATTGTCAAAGAATGGATTAGTAAAAATTTAGGACCCGTAGGCGTTGTAAAAGACTTTAGTGAAGGAGCACAAGCTCTCCTTTCGCTGGCACGCAAAACACCACAATTGGTTCAAAATTTCCAACGGATAGAAGAAGATTTCAATCAAATGAGAAAAACAGGTTTTAATCTTTCTCCTGCTACCCTCAAACAACTTGCTGTGGAACAAAGTCATAGAAACCGTTATGGTCGTTATAGTCTTTTTATCATTGCACTTTGTTGCGCTTGTCTTACTTTTTACTTTTTTCATCTTTTCTAATCTCCTTAATATGCTAAAAATATCAACAATGAAATCATTGCAATCATTTTATTTCTTGGAGGTATTTTATGGCCAGTATTACCATTCGTAACCTGTCTCCTGAAACCAAAGAAGCTTTACGCATACGCGCCGCGCAAAATGGTATTTCTATGGAAGAAGAAGTCCGACGCCTTTTAAGCAATCCCACTCCTCTCACCACACAACCCCTTCATACTAGCGCTGTTGAAATGCAATCATTGAAATCAAAATCTCTCCTTCTTATTATTGGTGGAAGTATTGCATCCTATAAAGCACTTGATTTGATTCGCCGTTTACAAGAACGTGGAGCACATTTAAAAGTTGTAATGACAAAAGCAGCGCAAAAGTTTATTACGCCTTTAGCCGCTGAAGCTTTAAGCGGTGGTACTGTATATACTGATTTATTTTCACGCGAAGAAGAACACGATATCGGACATATCCGTTTAGCACGTAATGCTGACCTTATTATTTTAGCCCCTGCTACAGCCAATCGCATTGCAAAAATAGCCAATGGCATAGGAGATGATCTGACTGATTGCATTCTTTTAGCGGCACGCTGTCCACTCTTAATTGCACCCGCCATGAATCCGTCCATGTGGGCGCATCCTGCCACTATTCGCAATGTTGCACAACTGCGCGCAGATGGCGTTCATATCATCGGACCAGAAATCGGAAATATGGCTGAACGTGACGAGATAGGATATGGACGCATGAGCGAACCTTTAACTATTGTCGCTACCATAGAGACTATTTTGAATGTGCATGAAAAACCTCTCTCTGACCGCCATTTCATCGTTACCTCTGGCCCTACCCATGAACCAATTGATCCAGTGCGTTATATTGCTAATCGGTCTTCAGGTAAACAAGGCCATGCCATCGCAACCGCTCTTGCGCATTTGGGTGCAAAAGTAACACTTATTTGTGGACCTGTTAATCTTGCAGACCCACAAGAAGTAAAAACCATTCATGTTGAAACAGCACAACAGATGTTACAAGCCGTTCAAACCGCATTGCCTGCTGATGGTGCTATCTTTGTTGCCGCTGTTTGTGACTGGCGCAGTCAAACGCAGTCTTTACACAAAATTAAAAAGAATGCTCATAAAATACCACCATCCCTTCATATGGTTGAAAATCCTGACATTTTAGCAACGATTGGACACGCTCCAAACCGCCCCTCATTGGTCATTGGTTTTGCTGCTGAAACATGTGATATCATTGCCAATGCGCAAAAAAAATGTGTTGAAAAAGGAGCTGATTTCATTCTTGCTAATGATATTTCTCTTCAACTAGATGGTACAAGTGTCATGGGTGCTGATACAAATCAAGTTTATCTCGTAAGTAGAAAAAAAGTTGAACAATGGCCCCATATGAGTAAACAACACGTAGCGCAAAAATTAGCAAACGTGATTGTATCATTTCTTGCCCCCAAAACACCTACTCCTCATGAGGAAAATATACCCCTTTGCAAATAAGAACTCTTCAAACGCGTTGATATTAAAACACCTTATAAAATAGAACTGACAATATGTGTCTATCCATCTCAATTAGTATATAATATTTCTGGTTTATAATGATAATATCGCATTGTTCATATTAAATTAGAATCCCAGATATCATAAGATTCTCTCATTCCTAATCTCTCTCATGTTGAATCAATAAAAATCATTTTCTTGCACGTTGTAAACAAGGATAACTGTATGAATACAAAACGTTTCAGAAAGAACTAAAAGCGCTTATAATGGACCGTCTCAAGAACCAAGGGCTTGTCTCGGACAACACTGAGGATGATGGTGCCAGCGTACTCTTTTTATTAAGCGTAAAGTTAGTGATGCCCTATAAGTTTTATATTATTCACGAGAGCTTTACCCATAGACCATTCACAAACGCTGTTGCGAAGTGGGTATGATGAGCGTTGGGGAATGTTTTTTAAAAAAATCCTATCTCACCCTAGTCTTCATAAAAGTAGGATCTATTGCACCACTGTCTCCCCAGCTTATAAAAAAACAAGCTATCATTCACTTTGCCTAACATTAATTTTGAGAAAGCTCTTGCACTGGATAAAATTTATAAAAAGCATTTTCTCTCTTCAATGTTTTTATCCCCATATTGGTCCTATTTATGATATACGAATAAATGATTTTGATTGTTTCATGATGAGAGCAGCTAATGAGAAAATATGACAACTTTATTTTGAGCTCTTATTCGCTATGAAAAATAATGTATAAATCAATGATATTATAACATCTCAATGCAATTTGAAGCATATCTCACACTGACGCTTATAAGGAGTGTAGACAAAGTTCACTGCACCACTGTCTATAAGTTTATGAAACTGAAGCCTTTATTATTTTCCTCAGTGATCGGTCTTTAAGATTAAATGTGTGTGTCCTCTCTTCAGAATACCAAGACCACAAAAACTAGAATTTTATCCATGATATCCTCACATTGTGATGTTTCATGAGAAGCATTTTTATTCCTTTATCGAAAGCTTTGTATCCATACATTGGTCTCGCCTATAATGTGTACGTAAATAATTTTTTGATGTTGAATAGAGTCTTTGAAATTAAAGAATATTTCTATATTTGGGATTCTTATTCAAGTTGAAAATGATCAATTCTCTTCGATAAATTAGTGGTTTTATTATCTAAAAATTATTTGATACAGTGCACCACTTGTATGAAAAGTGCTTCAATGAATGCTTACTTCATTGCACTTATAGCTTTTAAAATTCAAAATCTCATCATTTTTAAGCATCCGTGGTTTCTCCCTTTCTTTGCTTCTTCTCAAAAAACTGCTCTTCTATGGGATCTGACAGTCAATCGCCTAAGCTTATTTTTTCCACTTCTATCATATTAATCATTCTGTTGCCCAAAATTAGAATATCTACGGAGCTACTACGTTACCCCTATTCCATTGAACTCAATATTTTTTTGAAAGCGAGAGGCAAAAGCATGCCGCCAAATAGTAGAAAAGTACAGAATTTTAGGAATTGTGCAAAACAATTAAACATTTAGATAAACGAAGTTAGATAACTCTACTGAATAAATAGAAATAAACAACTTTTCTCCCAAATAGTTCTTATTCCTTAATTTTTTACATATATCATATAAACGCAATAATCTACACTATGTACAAAAATACTAAAAATTTCTTCTACAACAGCTACTTTTTAAATTCTTCTTTGTTTTTAAAAATCAAAATTTCTATTTATTCAAACTTTATTTTTAACAAAGAAACCTTAACCGTTTTTTATAATGTTCTTGAAAAAAATCTTGTAATTCAAAGAAAGAAAAAATTACACTGTACATACTTTAAATATATTTCTTGTTTTTTTTGCTTCTTTCCTTAGTTTATTAATCTATGATTTTTACTGCTGCTTATCGTGCTTTACAACGTCTTCTGACCTCGCAATATCGTATTATGATACTGAAAGCATTGGGGGTTACTTTTTTCATTCTCACCATTTTATGGTTATGTGTGCACCAACTTTTTGTGTCTTACTTTTGGCCCTGGATTGCTCAATTTCTTCCTGGACTCCCTAGTTGGGCGGGATGGATTGGTTTTAGCATGCTTATCATCTTTAATCTTGGGTTGGCTCTTTTGTTGGCTTTTTTGATTGCACCCATCACAGCTATGATTGGTGGTTTTTTCATTGACTCTGCTGCTGAAATCATTGAAAAGGAGGATTACCCAAACGAGCCTATTGGACAAGCCTTGCCGTTTCAGCGTTCTCTTATCATTTCCTTTAAATTTGTTATTTTAAGCCTTCTTGGTAATGGAATTGCTTTTATTTTATTCTTCATACCAGGTATTAATTTAATTGCTTTTTATCTTATTAATGGTTATTTGCTCGGTCATGAATATTTCTTGTTTGCGGCTTACCGTTTTCGAACAGAGCAAAATGCGCGTGCTTTTTTACATACTCATTACACAACAGTTTTTGGCGCAGGATTATTGATAGCGATTTTTGTTTCGATTCCTATTATTAATCTAGCAACACCGCTTTTTGCCGCCGCCTTTATGACACATTTACACAAAATGCTTTCCCAAAAGACCATAGCACGCATTACACAAAAATAGTGTTCCTTGACTTTAAGGTTAATAAAACTTGCCAGCCAAAGAAAGCATAATATAAAATTTTATGCTTTATCTTTTATTAAAGCAATATATTGATTTATAATGATAACTTATCGTTTCACAACATGAGTGAAAAACCTAAATATTATGAGGATTTCTCATTTTAATCCTATTCATATTGGATCAATTGAAATCGTTTGTTAATATATCATAAACGGAGGTGGTGTGCGGATAAAAGTACTTTCAAAAAGGCGTGAAATATCTTTATATGAATCCTCTTAATGCAAACATTATCGTCGCATTGAAAACTGAAAAAGAGTATGATGGTGCCGCTTTGTACCTTCTATTTCAGTAAAAACGGATAGCATAATGTCTTTTATACCATTCATGGAGAGTGTATATTCTTCATAAGAGAGTTTTGGAAATTATTGAAAGATATCTGTGTAAAACAAGCACGTAAATGAGTAATATAATGGTATTTTGAGCGTATTCTATTTTAATTGTAAAAAGCGTGCGCTTTAAAGAAACCTTTTGAAAAAAATCTTGCTCTGATGTTAGCGTTTCGCTAATATAGCGTTATTGTATTCATTATCTTTAATGGATTATTTTAGCCTTGTTAGCGCCTTATACTATAAGGTTTCTTTTCTTCAAAACTGTTGATACGAATGATTAATTGGATATTCATTTTTATTAAAAAATAAGGCGTTTGTTAACCATCGCAAGGAGTAAATTTTAACACCAAAGTAAAAAATACAAACATGTAAGTTCTTAAAACTTATGAGAAATTTATTATAGGGAATACTCTTCATGATGCATATGATTGTTATAATATGGGAAAAATTAAAAATTAAAAAACAAGCTATACGTACACTGATAAAAGTATTAAATAGACTCCTTTGTTCAACCGGTAAAGCAAATGTGACTGCTTAAGTTCTATATTCTTTCAAATCATGCAAAAGATGCACAATATTTAAAGGAAGGTTATAAAGATGAACTGGATTACAAATTATGTTCGTCCTAAAATTAACTCTATATTGGGGCGCCGTGAAATTCCAGAAAATCTATGGATTAAAGATCCTACCAGTGGTGAAATGGTCTTCCATAAAGATCTGGAAGCTAATCAATTTGTAGCTCCCAATTCTGGTCATCATATGCGTATCAGTGCTAAAAATCGTCTCATGCATTTTTTTGATGATGGTGTTTATACAGCTCTTGAAAATCCAAAAGTTGTAACAGATCCTTTAAAATTTCGTGACGAAAAACGCTATATTGACCGGTTAAAAGATTATCGTTCTAAACTTGGGGTTGATGACAATATTTTAAGTGCACGTGGTACGATTGAGGGTTTGCCAATTATTGCAACTGTTCAAGATTTCGCCTTTATGGGTGGATCACTTGGTATGGCTTCAGGAGAAGCTATTATCAAAGCTTTTGATACTGCCATTGCTGAAAGGCGTCCGCTGGTTCTTTTTGCTGCTTCTGGTGGTGCACGCATGCAAGAAGGAACACTCTCGTTGATGCAAATGCCCCGTACAACAGTAGCGATTGAAATGTTGAAAGAAGCAAAGCTTCCCTATATTGTTGTGCTGACTAATCCAACCACCGGTGGTGTTACTGCTTCTTACGCCATGCTTGGTGATATTCACATTGCCGAGCCTGGCGCTATGATTGGTTTTGCTGGTCCACGTGTGATTCAACAAACTATACGCGAAACCCTACCAGAAGGTTTTCAAAGTAGTGAATATCTGCTTGAACATGGTATGATTGATATGGTTGTATCGCGTTTAGAAATGAAAACAACAATTGCGCGTATTTTACGCTTGATGATGAAACGCCCTGCTGTTTTTAACCCTTCCGATCCATCCCCAACAGACTCTCAAACATCGCTTTCTAGGACAAAAGCAGCTTAAGTTTATGCAACAAAGTCAAATACAAAGGGTGGTGGATGATTTACTAAAAAATTATCCGAAAAAATTTGATCTTTCTTTAGAGCGTATTGTTCACCTTTTAGAGCGTCTTGGTAACCCACATTTAAAACTTGCCCCTGTTATTCATATCGCTGGAACAAATGGCAAAGGATCTGCTTCAGCAATTTGCCGTGCTCTTTTGGAAAGTACAGGATACCGCGTTCATGTTTATAGCTCACCTCATCTCGTCAACTGGAATGAACGCTGCCGATTAGGTCAAAAAGGAGGTGGTCAACTTGTTACAGAAAACCAATTGGCTGAGACAATCCGTGAAATTATAAAAGTAAATCGTCAAGAGCCGATTACTATTTTTGAAATTTTTACAGCCGCTGCCTTTATGTTGTTTAGTATACATCCAGCTGATGTTGTCATTTTAGAAGTTGGATTGGGAGGACGTTTTGATGCTACCAATGTCGTTAACAAACCAGCTGTATCGCTTATTATGCCCATTGATTATGATCATGAGAGCTTTCTTGGAAATACAATTGCTCAAATCGCTTTTCAAAAAGGAGGGATTATCAAACCAAACGTTCCTGTAGTCATTGGGAAGCAAAATTATGAAGAAACTCTTGCTACTTTAATACCCCTTGCTAATAAAAATAAAGCATTTTATGCTCTCTTTGATCAAGATTATCAAAGTTATAAAGAACATGGACGTATGGTTTTTCAAAACAATCAAGGTCTCATGGATCTTCCCCTTCCTAACCTTATTGGAGACCACCAAGTTGCCAATGCTGGTGCATCTCTTGAAGCAGTTTATCAAGCGGGTTTTCAACTTTCAGAACAAACCATAAATGACGCTTTGAAAAATATTTATTGGCCCGCACGAATGCAGCATCTTACCCAAGGACTTTTGGTTGATCAACTATCTCCTGATATTGATTTATGGTTAGATGGTGGTCACAATCCTGCTGCAGGAAAAGTTATTGCGGCAGAACTTACACAATGGAGAAAAAAAACAGATCGCCCCATTATTATGATTGCTGGCATGCTTAATACCAAAGATGCTGTCGGTTATTTTCGTCCTTTAGCTAACCTTGTCGATAAAGTATATACGATACCGCTGCTTGACAATAATGCCAGTATCTCTCCAACAGACTTAGCTAAATCAGCCCAAAAAGTAGGAATCCCTGCTGCCCCAAAAGCGCACCTACAAGATGCTTTGCATAAAATTAAAATGGAATATAAAGAGGCTATTGTTCTTATTAGTGGTTCTCTTTATCTTGCGGGTGATATTTTGCGTGACAATAAAACACCACCGTGCTAGATAATTAGCTATTTTTAAAGCTTTGAAAGATAGACTTTTTAATCATGCAACTTGATTGTGCACTTTATCAACATCCTAAACTCATTACTGTTTTTGGCGGATCCGGTTTTGTAGGACGACATGTCGTTGAAACTTTGACTAAGCGGGGATATCGCGTTCGCATCGCTGTTCGTTGTCCACAAAAAGCTTATTATATGCTCCAAATAGGAGAAGTAGGACAAACCCAAATGCTTAAAACAGATATCAAGCATCGTGCCTCTGTTGCACGCGCATTGCTTGGAGCTGATGCGGCAGTGTTTTTACCCGGTAGCTTAAAACAAGCAAATCAATCGAATTTTAAAAACACACAAATTGATGGTGTTTACAATGTTGCTGAATTAACAGCAGAAACTGGTATTCCGCTCATCTATATGTCAACACTTGTGGCTAACGAGAATGCTTCATGTCTTTATGCACGTGTTAAGTTTATGGGTGAACAAATCATTCATAACAAGCATCTTCAAGCAATTATTATCCGTCCATCCGTTATCTTTGGACCAGAGGATTGTTTCTTTAACACCTTAGCAGATTTGTCACGTTTTTTACCAATTATGCCTCTTTTTGGAGGTGGACAAAGCAAATTGCAACCCGTGTATGTTGGTGACGTTGCTGAGTTTATCGTGCGCGCTTTAGATGGACAGGTTGCTTGGGGAAAAAATTATGATCTTGGTGGTCCCCAGATTATCACCCTCCAAAATGCTCTTGAAAATATACTTAAAATCATTCGTCGTAAAAAAACAATCCTATCTATGCCTCTTTCTGTCGGTCTATTGATTGGAGGAATTTTGGGAACAATCGGTAAATTGCCTTTTGTACCAACACTCGTAACAGCCAATCAGATACGTTTTTTGCAAATGGATAACATTGTCTCTAAAGAAGCTATAGAGAATGGATATACGCTAGAAGGAGTAGGAGTTACTCCTAGAGCAATGGCAGCATTCTTGCCAAGTTATCTCTGGCGATTTCGTCCACATGGTCAATTTTCCCAAAACCTACTCGTCTAGAATAAATTCTTCCAAAACTGAGTTAATTATTTGATTTATAATTCATAGCGCGTTGTTAGCGGTTTTAGAATCAGAGTGTTCAATAGAGTGATGTTTTTGCATTTTTAATGCTCCATTTAGTATCACAAAAAATGTTTAATCGTATATCTATAGTCTTTTGATAAAAATCGTTGAAAACAGGAGAAAAGCACTTCTTATAAACTGTCTTTATCAAAGAGCAGGTTCAACATTGGAATCCTAAAGAACCGATTCTGAACTGCCTATCCATAAACATGATAATCTATGGCTTTGCATTTATATTATTTTGCTAAAAAGCTTAATAATGAGATTAAAGTAATTCTTCCTTTTTCAACAACCGCATAAGTGAGTAGAATACGAGTATACTACTTTCGATATTATCCCATAAAAATCAATATAAAAACTGTAAAGCAATGCACCATTTTTATTATTTAAAAGGTATTCCCTCTGGAGACTTTTAAAAGCTTTAAAGTTACGTGAAAAGGATAGAATTTTGTTTATATAATAAGACTTATCATGAAGATCTCTTATTCTGTCAGTAATATCACTATTCAGATCCATAAATGCATATTTTTTGCACAAATTTATGGAGATTTTAAAAGAGCTTTTTCACATAAAGAAGTCCTCTTCTTGTCTTGCATTTTTTTTTAATTTCTCCTACCGTCTTGGAAAAACTTATTTTAAAGGAATGAAGAATGGCAGCTCAAGATTTTGTTGTCAAAGATATTGCACTTGCCGCTTATGGTCGTAAAGAACTTGATATTGCTGAAACTGAAATGCCTGGTTTGATGGCTTGTCGTAAGGAGTTTTCTTCCAGCCAACCTTTGCGCGGAGCGCGTATTTCTGGCTCATTGCACATGACAATTCAGACAGCTGTTTTAATTGAAACATTAAAAGCGATTGGCGCCGATATACGATGGAGCTCTAGCAATATTTTTTCTACGCAAGACCATGCAGCAGCAGCTATCGCCGCAACAGGCATTCCTGTATTTGCCATTAAAGGTGAAACATTGGAAGAATATTGGACTTATATAGATGCAATCTTCCAATGGCCAGATGGTAATCCTTCCAATCTTATTTTAGATGATGGAGCTGACGCCACAAACTATATTTTAATGGGAAGTCGTGCAGAACAAAATAAAGATATTTTATCGCATCCCAAAACAGAAGAAGAAGAAATTTTTTTCAAACAAATACAAAAGCGTATGGATGCAACGCCAGTTTTTTTTACACGACAGCGCGCGGCAATTAAAGGTGTAAGCGAAGAAACCACAACAGGTGTAAACCGTCTTTATCAGTTACAAAAAGAAGGACTTCTACCTTTTCCTGCTATTAATGTTAATGATAGCGTCACTAAATCAAAGTTTGATAATAAATATGGATGTAAAGAATCATTGGTCGATGGTATTCGACGTGGAACAGATGTGATGATCGCTGGTAAAACTGCCATTGTCTGTGGTTATGGTGATGTAGGAAAAGGTTCAGCAGCATCTCTTTCTGGTGCTGGGGCTCGTGTTAAAATAACAGAAATTGATCCTATTTGCGCTCTTCAAGCCGCTATGGATGGCTATGAAGTTGTTAATTTGGATGATGCTGCTTCCAGTGCTGATATTATCATCACGACAACAGGCAATAAAGATGTTGTTCGTTTAGATCATATGCGACAAGTAAAGGATATGTGTATTCTTGGAAATATTGGTCATTTTGATAACGAAATCCAAGTCGCTGCCCTTAGAAATTTGCCATGGACAAATATTAAACCACAAGTTGATATGATCACCTTTCCCGATGGAAAACGCATCATTTTGCTCTCTGAAGGGCGTTTGTTAAACCTCGGGAATGCGACTGGGCATCCTTCTTTTGTCATGTCAGCCTCGTTTACTAATCAAGTTTTAGCGCAAATTGAACTTTTTACCCGTTCAGAACACTATACAAATGAAGTCACTGTTTTGCCTAAACATCTTGATGAAAAGGTTGCACGTCTACATCTGGATCGGTTAGGAATAAAATTAAGTGTTTTATCAGAAGAACAAGCCGCTTATATTGGAGTCTCACCACAAGGACCTTATAAACCAAACCATTATCGTTACTAATACGTTTCCTTGGGTTAAAAAAGGGAAAGATGCCGTGCTCAGCTTTGGTGACTATAACCCCAAAGAAAAAGCTCAAAAAGAGATCCGAATCTATACGTATATATTTTGCCTTTTTTTCTTTTTTTCTCCAACATGCGCTTTTGCTCAGTCATTGGAAGGTTATTTACCATTTTTCTTCACTTTGCCGAATGGTCCATGGCTGCTTTTAGCGCTGTGTGGAGGAATTTCTTGTGCTTCACTTCTCACGTGCCTAGCTGTTATTATGCGTGCAAAAAAAACTGCACAGAAGCCTTTGAAGATAATTCAGGCAAATTTTTCTGAAAAACTTAAATATTATGAATGGCTTCTGGAAGAAACCGAGCAATTCCTTCTTATTTGGGAAAATCCAACAACCTTACCCCGTGTCGTTGGTGCCCTTTCTGCATTGCAAAAAATAGGAATCGACCAGAAAGATTTTCAGCGTTTTGAGCTCTGGGTTGAAGAAAATTCTCTGCGAGAACTTGATTATGCATTGACTCAACTACGTTGTAAATGTCACCCTTTTGATCTTTCTATCACCACCACAAACAATGTATTGCTGCAAGTTACAGGAGTCATCGCAGGAACAGTCGCTATTGCTCGTTTTCAAGATATCTCAAAACAACAGAGTGAAAATGCTCGTTTACAGAAAGATATCGCCCGCCTTCTTACTGAACTGAGAATGCAGCGTAATCTTCTTGATCTTATTCAAGAGCCCGTATGGATAAAAGATTGTGAAGGAAAAGTTTGTTTTATCAATCGCGCCTTTAGAGAAATGACAGATTTTCGTGAAGGCAGTGATGAAGTGGGGGATCTTTTCAATGAAAATACACAACGCAAAACAGATGAAATAGAAACAATTTTTCAAGAACATGTTCACACAGTTATTGATGGAGAACGACATCGTTTTCATCTCACACGTATTACAACAGCCGAAGGGATGGCAGCTTTTGCGCGTGATGACAGCGCATATGAAAATCTTGCTCATGAATTAAGTTATGTTCTTCAAAGCCATTGTGAAACACTTGACCAAATTTCAACAGCTGTAGCTATTTTTGATACAAACCAAAAATTAAAATTCTGTAATCATGCTTTTAAAATTTTATGGCCGTTGGAGACTTCCTTTTTAGAAAGTGAACCAAGCCATACATTATTTCTTGAACGTCTACGTGAAAAAGGGCTCATTGCTGAACACCCCGATTGGCGCGCATGGAAAGAAGAACTTTTTAAAGCCTATCGACAAACAGAATCGAACCAACAAATTTGGAATCTTCCAGATGGGCGTACGGTGCGTGTTATCTCGAACCCTCATCCACAAGGAGGTGTCACTTGGCTTTACGAAAACCTTACAGAAAAAATTGATCTTGAACGCCGTTATAATACACTTATTAAAATACAAGGTGAAACACTTGATAAACTTTCCGAAGGCGTGGTTGTTTTTGGTACTGATGGACGCCTTCGTTTATCGAATCCTGCCTTGTCGAAATTGTGGTCTCTTCCTTATAATTTACTGGTAGAAGGGACCCATATTACACAGTTACAAAGCCATTGTTCAGCCTTAACCTTAGGACAAGAATGGGATCAATTTACCAAATTCATTACCGGTTTTGCTGAAAAACGTGAAACATATTCAGGTCGTATAGATCTTAAAAATGATATGATTATTGACTATACTCTGGTTCCTCTTCCCGATGGACAAACAATGCTTACTTTTGTGAATGTTACAGATACTGTCCATGTTGCACGTGCTCTTCAAGAAAGAAATGAAGCATTAGAAAGTGCTGATCGTTTGCGTAATGAATTTGTCCAACATGTTTCCTATGAATTGCGTACACCTCTCACCAATATTATTGGATTTTCGGATATTTTACGTGATCAAATTTTCGGCTCTATCAATAAACGTCAACAAGAATATCTTGGGCATATTCATTCAGAATCAGGAACTCTTTTAAATATTGTTAACGATATTCTTGATCTTGCTACCCTTGATGCAGGCATTATGGAGTTGGACATAAAATCGGTTAATATTGCAGATGCTATGATACAAGCAGTAGCACGTGTAGAAGATCGCCTTAATGGACGGCATATTACGCTTTTACAACAAATTTCTCCTTCCTTAAATTCTATTTCTGCTGATGAAAAGCGCTTGCATCAAATTTTTGTGAATGTACTGAGTAATGCTATTAATTTTGCAACGGAGGCGAGTACTATTGAATTTTGCGTCGATGAACAAGATGATAACATTGTCTTTAGCGTTCACAATCAGGGCTCTGACATCCCAGAAGACGTTCTTGATCGTATTTTTAAACGTTTTTCTTCCCATTCACACCAT
The DNA here is from genome assembly GCF_042196205.1 of Bartonella sp. AP21QHHD. NCBI lineage: Bacteria > Pseudomonadati > Pseudomonadota > Alphaproteobacteria > Hyphomicrobiales > Bartonellaceae > Bartonella > Bartonella sp. AP21QHHD. Next base: position 150,895 of record NZ_JBHIPT010000011.1, read on the forward strand.
GGTGGGCGTGCGGGAGCGGGTCTTGGCCTTTCCCTTGTAAAAAGTTTCGTTGAACTACACGGTGGACATGTTGAAATTCTTACCGGTTCTGGAAAAGGAACAACAGTTAAATGTTTTTTCCCACTCTCCAAAGGAGATACGATTTTTTAATTTTAACCTTTATGATAACAAAAATTTTTCATCCATTTCATGGAACTTTTAATGAATTTTAGTTTTTTTCTTGAAAATGAAGAGGCAACAAAGCTTTTTGCACAAAATTTAGCTCTTTCTTTAAAGCCAGGAGATCTTGTAACGCTGCAAGGAGATCTTGGAACTGGAAAATCAACCATTGCACGTACAATCATTCAAACACTTGCGAACGATAACACTATGGATGTTCCAAGCCCTACTTTTACTCTTGTGCAAAGCTATCAACTTCCAAAGTTTGAAATTATTCATGCTGATCTTTATCGCCTTTCTATGGCAGAAGAAATTGATGAATTAGGGCTTCATGAAGCTCGTGAGAAAAATATTTTACTTGTTGAATGGCCAGAAAGAAATACAGCTCTTTTAGAACTCGCCACTTTTGCACTCACCTTACACTATAAAGAACATGGGCGTCATGTAACAGTTAGATCAGCGCAACATTCCATTGAATGTTTGCAACAGTCTTTTACAATTCGTACATTTTAAAAAAACATGAACATCATCATTTTTTAATTTGATAATATCTCAGTACTACCTATGAAATCTGAGATGATAGACAACATAAAGAAGGCTTCATGGAGGCACCAACCATGGAAGATGAAACGAAATGCTGACTCTTTTATATAACAATGACATAAATTGCAAAGGACAGCCGTTAATTTATAGAAATTCATCAATTTATTTTAGAGAATCTGATACCTACAATTTTGATTTTAGAGAATAGTATAAGAGAATTTTAAATTGAAGTGATAACCCTTTAGAAGAGCATTATATAACCTGTAGTGAATTGCTTGTTTCTTTCTGCCTAAAAATTGTGAGCTTCAGAAAAGTAATTTGCAAAGTTTTTGCTTAAAATCTCCCTTTATGTGTTGAAAACACTATCTATCTCAATAGTCTTATCTAAGAAGAAATACCTTTAATGAAATTATCATTCACCCAATATTTTTAACGCGCCTATAAGGAAAGAATTGCATATATTCTTCATACAAAGCAATTTTTTATAAAAAATGGCCAATTGAATCATGCATAAAAGCACGAATTCTTAAATTCATTTAAAATTTTGATTTTTATTGTCTTTTCATTATAACATAATGCAAAAAAGAATATTTTAAAAAAGTCAAAAGGAGAGACAAAATTTCTCTCCTTTATAGTAATTATACGTGGAATTAACTAAGCCCATCTTTTATCCATTCAGAAAGACGTCCTTTAGAGGTAGCGCCAACCATATTCGATGAAATATTTCCATTTTTAAACATTAATAATGTAGGGATAGAACGTACTCCGTATTGGGTAGCCAGTTCCGGATTTTCATCAATATTTACCTTAGCAATTTTAACTTGATTTTGCATTTCTATTGAAATTTCATCCAACATTGGAGCAATCACTTTGCAAGGGCCACACCATTCTGCCCAAAAATCAACCACAACAGGGGTGGAAGAGGTTAGAACTTCACTTTCGAAATTGTCCTTATCAACTTTTATACACGTCATTGATTTATCCTTTATATTCACCTTTTATAGATTGGTATAATAACAATTCATATCAAGTTATTGCAAAGATAAATTATTAAAGGACTTTTTTATACCAGGGATTGTGCGTTGTGTTTGTTTGAGCGATTTTATGAAAGTAAATAAAGTGTAAAAATGCTTTGCAGGGAAAAGACTAACTTATAAGGCAACTTCACTAAGAAATGCCTCAAGTTTTTCTGGAGGAAGTTTAAAAATTTTGGCTTCTTTACTGTAGATAAGCAGAGCCTGTATATCTTTATCGGGATGAATAGCTTGCAATAATTTTCGATAAAGAGCCATTTGCAACCAATGATGGGAAGCAATAGCAGCTTCATTTTCTGGCGGGGTTCCTGTTTTAAAATCTGCAAAGATAACGCTGTTTTGCGTGATGTAGAGACGGTCAATTTGACCAGAGATTGCTTGTTCTTTTCCACGAATTTTCACAATACCCATTAAGGAGACCTCAGCACGTGAATGCTCAGAGAAAAGGGGTTTGAGATAAACATGATCTAATATTTTCCAAATATGGCAAAGAGCATCTTCTCTTTGGCTCTCATGCCAATGAGAGGCTTTGATATTGAGATAGTTTCGAGCATAATCTCGACGTTTTTGTGGGGGACAATCGGGCAAATACTGTAACAATCGGTGAACGAGATTACCATATTCAATGGAAAAAGCTCTGTTTGTGTTCATGGCTCCTAAAACAGGTGAAGTGGTAAACTGTTTTGGATTTGAGAATAGCTCTGTATCAGCTTCAATGGAAAGGCTCGCCACTGACGGTTTTAACGGTTTTGGGAGCACCGGTTCTGCTGGGACTTTATGGGAGAAAAAGTCTGGTAGAGGTGGAAGTGTTTGGCACTCAACGGAAGAAATTTTTTGGTTTATAGAAGTAGAAGAAGGCGGTGTAATGCAATAACGCCAAGCTGCAATATCTTCCGCAGGACCTTTTATAGCTACCGCATGCGGTTCGAGAGCTCTCTTTACCAGTTGTAACCATGTATGAGATGGCGTTTTCTGATTTGTATACCCGCAAACAAACAAGCGATCTTCAGCGCGTGTCATTCCTACATAAAGAAGGCGCCTATACTCCTCTTCAGCACGCTCTTTTAAATATGAAATTGCTTGTTTAGAGAGTTTTGTATCAAACTTTTCATTGGGATGCCAAATAAAGGCTTGTTTTCCGTTCCATTGTGCATTGTTTAAAGGAACTTTAAGCAAGTGAGGCGCATGCTGGGGATGCCAAATCGCACTACCGAGATCAACTAAAAATACAACAGCAGCCTCCAGTCCTTTTGCGGCGTGAACAGTCATGATGCGAATTTCTTCATGATTTTGGTCAAACTCACGTTTAATTTCTGGTTCACTGACACTTAATGTTTCCAAAAAAGCTTGTAATCCTGGTAACCCCGTTTTTTGAATCGCGAGTGTGTAGTCCATAAAAGCATCAAGCACATCATTGGCTTCCGAGCCTAAGCGCGCTAAAATTTTTTGTCGTCCCTTATCATCATTTAAGATATGACTATAGAATTCGAAGACTGGTATTTTATCCACTAAAGTACGATATTGACTCAAGCTTTCAAAAGTATCTTTAAAAGGAATATGCGACGATGCCTGTTCACAAAGGCTTTTCCAAAGGGAGCCTGTACGGTGAGCGGCAAGTTGATAAAGTTCCTCTTCGCTAAGCGCAAAGAGTGGACTTTTTAAAACACAAGCAAGAGACAAATCGTCTTGTGGTTGCAAAACAAAACGTCCGAGTGCCATTAAATCACGCACACTCATATGTTTTATAAGCTGTAAACGGTCTGCACCAGCGACGGGTATATTGCGTTGTTTAAGGGCACGAGAAAGCGCTAGGGCAAATTGATCACGCTTACGAACCAAAACCATAATATCACTAGCACGCAATAACCGCCCTTTTGCTGGAAGCATTTCTCCTTTGTGTAACCAGCCTGCAATCGTTTCAGCAACTTTTTCTGCCAAACGTACTGCTGGTATATCTAAATGATCAACAGTTACATGCCAATCATCAGGAAATTCGTCTTTTTCTTTAGAAATGGCATCCCATAAAATAACTTCACCTGGACTGTGAGTACGGATAGCTTCGTGTATGGTTTTTGTATTTTCTGCTGAAAGCCCTTTATAATTCTCTGGTGTTTCAAAGACAAGATCCACACTTTTAAGAACATCGGCTGTGGAGCGAAAAGAGTAATTCAATTGTATTTTTTCAAATTTCTGCTTTGCTTGTTGTGCTTTTTTTTGAATAATTTTGCCATTTGCAGCAAAATTTTCTGGTGCAGCGCCCTGAAAGGAATAAATAGACTGTTTTTCATCTCCAACAGCGAAAAGAGTACGTATATTGTCACGTTGACTATGACCTGTAAAAAATTCTTGCGCTAAAAGTTGAATAATTTTCCATTGATCAGGGTTCGTATCTTGTGCTTCATCAAGCAAAATATGATCAAGACCCTTATCAAGTTTATAGTGCACCCATTGGCTTGCACCTTTGCGCTGTAACAAATGGAGTGTGCGCTCAATGAGATCATCAAAGTTTAAAAAACCATTGGCTTTTTTTAAATTTGCATAAATTTTGAGATAAAGGGCACAAAGCTGAAAAGCAGCCATATTGAGGGTGGCAACTTTTGCACAGTGATATTTTTCTAAAAGAACAGAAAGCTTGCTTTGTTTATCTTTAATCAATTGTTGAATAAAAGGCCAAATTTCATCTGATTTTTTAGACGATATAAGTGCAAAATTACGAGGTTTACCTTCTGTTGTAAAATAAATATTTGAAACAATATCAATGATAGTTTCTTCATCACAAGCGGTTTCTAATTGGGGAAGTTTTTCAATGATACTCTTAGTGTTTTTATTCCCATGGGTTTCACAATGGTTAAGAGCATAAAGAGGAAGACGAGCAGTCTGTTGAATTTTTTCTAGTAATTGCTGATTTGTATCATCAGGTGCTAAATTAAACAGCGCCCGCAATTTCTCTTCTCCATTTTCAGACAGAAGAGAAGACAAAAAATCAGACAGTTTATGTTGCTTTTCAGCTGCTTCATACAGCAATTGGTTAAAAGTATGTTCACTGATAACCTTAAGCAGCTGTTTTAGAGCGGGTTGTATATCATGATGCTTTAAAAGTTGGCAGCGGGCTTCTTGTAGTAATTTCTTGCGGTTGATATCATCTATGAGTTCAAAATGTCCAGCAATATTGGCTTCTAGCATAAATTGATGCAAGAGAGATTCGCAAAATGCGTGAATAGTCTGTATTTTCAAACCACCAGGTGTTTCTAAAGCACGAGCAAAGAGTTGGCGCGCATAGGTTATTTTTGTTGCACTGATAGGTTTGTTTTCAAACTTCGATAAGATTTCTTTAAGCTGTGCATCATCGAGTTCATTCCAGCTGGAGAGTGTGCGAAAAATCCGCGATTGCATAACAGCGGCGGCGGCTCTCGTGTAAGTAAGGCATAAAATACGTGCTGGAGAAGTACCGTTTAAAAGCAAACGAATAACGCGTTCGGTTAGAACATGGGTTTTTCCAGATCCTGCATTTGCAGAAACCCATACATGTGTTTTTGGATGTGTTGCTGTTGCTTGTGCATCAAGGGCTGCTTCAGGAATAGAAAAAAGAGTCATGATTGATCTCCTTTATGAAATCCATTTGACCATTCCCATAAGCGTGCCAGATGATCATAGTCACTTTCATATTGTTTTAACATAGGGACTGCGTGTGAAAGATAGCCTTGTTGTGGATTTTGATAATACTCCATTAACGCGATAAGATGTTCCCACGCCCTTTCACCAAGATTAATAACATTTTGGTGATCTTTTTCCGCTTTTTCTGAAAGAATTAATTGAGGAGTAATCTTACCTTTTCCATTAAGAGGAATATAAAATAGTTTTGAGGGGGACAGATTTTGAAAATCTGTAAAAGCTCCTCTCATTAATAGAGCGGTTTCCAATGCTAATTGTGGAAATAATAATTCGCGAACCTGTTTTGATGAAGGGGGTGTACTCGTTTTAAAATCAAGTATTTCAACCGTTTTGTTTGGCAATATATCAATACGATCAGCACGTCCTGAAAGAGTTACACCTGTTGTACCTATGGGTATTTTTTGCGATTCCACTTCCGAATGTCGTATTCGGGGTTCTAGACTTTGTTCCCATTGCAAAATAAAGGGAGCAAGATTTTCAAATGTATTCCACCAGATTGTTTCAACATCAGCAGGCAAATTAAACTTATCAAATTCTTTACGTCCAATAGCGAGCAACACATCTAATGCATTTGCAGCATTTAGATTTTTTATTTGTGTGCAAAAATCTGCAAGAATAGCGTGATAAAGTGTTCCGCGTTCAGAAGCACCAGGGTCATGAATAAGGGCTTTAAGTGGTTTGAGCCTTAAGATTTTTTTAGCATAAATGGCATAAGGGTCATGGCGTAACGTTGTTATTTCGGTGATGGAAAAATGACGTGGACGCACTGCAATGGGTGGCACAGGGCAAGGGCGTGTTGCACAAGCAGACATGTCCGTATTGTCAAGCATCTTTGCCCAATGGCGTATCTTTTCACCTCGTGCACGGATTTGTTTCCAAACTTGTTGTCCTACGACAGTTTCTAAGCGTTGTAGCCAGCGTGAAGGGAGAGAAGGAACATGATCAACTCGTAGTGCTCGGCTCATCACCACTTTATCCATTCCCATCGCCCATTGAAAATCATGCGCGGAAAGACCAATACGCTGTTCTGGTGGTTCCAGAGTTAACATCATTTTCATCGGTCGCGATAAAAAAGCATCATTTCGGGTTGATATCGGCCATGATCCTTCATTAAGACCACCAATGACCACTGTATCAACCGTTTGCAAACGCGATTCCAAAGTACCCCAGATGAATAAACGTGGATGTCCTCCAGGCGAAGGTGCGACGGAACGGGTTGCTATTATGGCAGAAAACATAGCGGGCCATTCACAAAGATGAAATGTTAATCCCGATTGATCACTGACCAATTCACGCAAAAAATTTGATAAGGCTTGTCCTGCTTCATGTTGATAAAGATGTGCAAGAGAATTATCCTCATTGCGACCAAAATTTTCAAAAACCTCAACAGTTGCTATTGCAGCCTCATTGATGGTGCATTCTTTCTCTTGTTTCATAAGAGACGTTAAAGGCTCAACAGCTTTTTTTAAAAGATGACAAAAGAGACGTGCTTCTTCACATTTCTGCTGATCAAGGGTGTTATTTTCAGAACTATTATGAAAAGATGTTTCAATCCATTTTTCAAGAAATTGATCACATTCGCAAAGATTAATACGCCCTGTATTCCCTCGAAGAACAAAAAGTTCAAAATTTTCTGCCATTTCCCGTAAACGATGACGATTTTGTTGGAGTGTTGTAAGGGGATGTTTAAGAAGAGAAAGAAAAGCAATGGGATCATCAGGTTGCAATACATTTTCTAAGATAAGTCGTAAGAGAGTTACAGGCAATGTTTGTGCAAGTGGTATTCCGCCTGAATCATTTGCTTCAATTCCAAATCGCTGTAATTCCACAGCAACACGGCGTGCTAAATTACGGTCATTTGTAATAAGGGCTGCAGTTTTTTGAGGTTCTTCAATAGCTTTGCGTAAGGTAACAGCTATAGCGAGAGCTTCTTCACGTTCATTTATAGCTTCAATAAATGACCAATCTGCACAAAGATTTTCATAATCATCACGGACAATTTGTATCCATTTATCTGTTGTAGAAGCAGGTCGGAGTGCTTCTGATAAAAGAGCCATTCGTTTTTTCTTTGTTATACTTTGTTGGCCAATTTCGCAAACATGATGACGTTGACACTCCATGAGAGTTAGAAGTTTTTTTAAATGATATTGAGGATGGCTAAAAACATTTTCTGCAGGATCAAAAAAATCACAAGCTGTTTTTTCTTTATTGCTTGTGCTTAGTGCATTCCATTGTTCTTCATCCATATGAAGATCAAGGCCAGGAAGAACAACAGCCCCTTTGGGCAGAGAAGCTATAACCTTTAAAAGATGAGAAACTGCGGGCATAGAACCTGACACACCAGCAGCAATGATAGGTTTATCAGGCTGCGTGCATCGCAAAGTCTCTGCATGCATTGTGAGTGCTTGATTACGCCATTCCGCGGGATTGCTTCGTTGCCTTTCGGTCAAGATTTGTGGCCAATTTTGCGTAACAATAGTCAGAAAGTCGAGCGTTATTTGCCACCATTCAGCGACCATATCAGGTGCAATATCTTTAAGTTTCGACCAATCTGCTCCTTCTGTTTCAATTTCGTCCATCAAATGCGCTAAATCCTGAGCAAGCCAAATTGCATCAGCACTATGAGCCGGAATAAGTACATCTTCTGTACCAAACATGGCACGCAGATGCGCAGGTAAATTTTCACGCCATGGGCGAATAAGGCGCGCTAAAAGCAGTAAGCGTTCACTTTTTCCAATGGGTGGATTCAGAGTGCTGGTATGATTTTCAACAAAAAGGAAACTGTCTTCATCGACATCTCCTAGAGCACGAATGGTTGGTAAGAAAGTTGATTGTGTATCGCTTCTTTCAACAAAGGCTAAACGTAAAGCGCGAGCAGCACGACGTGTCGGAACATAAATAAGGCTATCGGCAAGGGCAGTTTGAATGTCTCCATTGGGAGCGAAATTATCAATAAGGGTACCGGAGAGCAGTGCCTCAACAAAGTGAGGCAAAAAAGCCATTCCAGAAGATATAGAAAAGACACGTGGTTTATAAGTCATATGATCTCATATTGGGAATAACAAATTTCATCTTATTGATTATTTGCTTTATTTTGACTGTATACAATTTTCATACAAGAAAAAACTGAAAAGCTCTATTTATACAGGAGATTTTTAGCTGACATTCAAAATACTGAAATATATGACCTTGTCTTAAGCTATTGTGAAAAAATATATCAAAATTTTAAAAGACGTTACAATTACAAATATATTATAACTTATTGAATATTATAAAATAAATTTACCGTATTCTTTATACAGTGCAATCTGAAAGTGTTCTTTACATACTCCTTTTGTTTTCAGAAAAAATAACAATATTCAGATCCCCAACTCAATATGAAAAATCATTATCAACCAAATTGTTACATAAAAAATTCTTCTTTACATTAAAAGCTTACTTGATAATCTTTAAAAGTAGAAAATTTTATCTTAGGAGCTCTTTCTGCTTCATAATTTAATGAAAAATGGTTCTCCGCTAAAAAAACTGGATCACCTTCTAAATCATACGCAATAGCAGAGCGGTGATTGCTGAGAAACTTTTGCAACTCATCTTTGCTCTGCGTTGAAATCCAACGGCATAAATTAAAGCGTGCAGACTCAAAATTCACTGGCAAAGAATATTCTATTTTTAATCGCTCTTTTAAAACATCAATTTGCAAAGCACCAATAACACCAATGAGAGAAGGCGACCCATCATCAGGAATAAACAATTGTACAACCCCTTCTTCAGCCATTTGTTGCAAAGCTTCTTTGAGCTTTTTTGCTTTCATTGGATCGCCTAAACAAACACGACGCAAAATCTCTGGTGCAAAATTTGGTACTCCCTTAAAGAGGATATCTTCTCCTTCAGTCAAAGTATCGCCGATACGCAATGTTCCATGATTAGGGATCCCTACGATATCACCAGCATAGGCTTGATCAGCAATCTGGCGCGAACGCGCAAAGAAAAATTGTGGAGCCGAAAGTGTCATCGGTTTTCCTGTTCGAACCAACTTTGTTTTCATACCACGTTCAAGTGTTCCAGAACATACCCGAAAAAATGCAATACGATCACGATGATTAGGGTCCATATTCGCTTGAATTTTAAAAACAAATCCCGTCATTTTAGGTTCAGTTGCTATGACATTGCGCTGATCTGCACTTTGATCACGAGGACTTTGACCAAAATCTATAAGCGCATTGATCAAATCACGAACACCAAAATTTCGCAAAGCTGAACCAAAATAAACCGGTGTCATATGACCTTCACGGAAAGCTTGAAGATCAAAATTCTTGCAAACACTTTGAGCGAGTTCTACTCCTTCAAGAAAAGTGGAACGTTGATATTGGGGAAGTAAATGGACAACCTCACTGGGATTTGAAACGATCCGCTGTGTTATCTCATCATCTTTTTGGCGAAAACGGTTATGATGAAGGTCATAGGTCCCGACAAAATCTTTACCCGACCCAATGGGCCATGTTATGGGGGCGGTATCAAGAGCAAGCTTTTCTTCAATTTCATCTAAAAGCTCTATAGGATCACGTGCCTCACGATCCATTTTATTGATAAAAGTAACAATAGGAATATCCCGCATCCGACATACTTCAAACAATTTCAGTGTTCTTGGCTCAATTCCGCGTGCCCCATCCAATACCATGATAGCACTATCAACAGCTGTGAGAGTGCGATACGTATCATCCGCAAAGTCCTCATGTCCTGGAGTATCTAGGAGATTAAAAATATGATTTTCATATTCAAACGTCATCACCGAAGTCACAACGGAAATACCACGATCACGCTCAATATTCATCCAATCAGAACGGGTTTGAATACGATCTTTTTTGGCTTTTACTTCTCCTGCAAGTTGAATAGCACCACCAAACAATAAAAGCTTTTCTGTTAATGTTGTTTTCCCCGCATCTGGGTGAGCAATAATTGCAAATGTACGGCGTCGCTTTACTTCCTGCACTCTTCGTTCCATTATTCCTCCACAGGACGTGCAAGTGTTTCAGCAATCAGTGCACGCATTTCATTAATCCCATAAAGCGCTATAAATGATCCCCATCGTGGACCTCGCTCTTGTCCAAGAAGGACTTCATACAACATTTGAAAAAAAACATTAGAAACACCAGGCCCACCTTCAGGGCTTTTTTTGCTATGATCTTGATAGCGTTCCGTTAACCTTGCAACATCAAGAAGCATATTTTGTAATATGTTGCCATCAACAGTTTCAGGTAAATGAGCTAATTTTTCATCAATTTGTGCTAATGTTGCTCGTTCGCTATCATCTGGTATACGAAACTTCTTGTTTGGTTTAACAAAAACATCAAAATATTTAATGGCAAACTTCACCAATTGATCAAGTTCTGGATAAGTTTGTGCATTTGCTTCTTTAGCGTAACGAGAAATAAAACCCCAAAGAACTTCTGCATTCTCCGCATTTGAAGCACTTACCAAATTTAAAAGCATCGCAAAGGATACAGGCAAATCAACCTGCGGTGGACAACCATTATGAATATGCCATACAGGATTACTGAGCCGTTCTTGCCATTTTTGACGACCATAAGCAGAAAGATGAGCATAATATTCATCTACAGCTTTAGGAATAACATCAAAATAAAGCCTTTTTGCTGTTTTAGGTTTTGAAAACATATAAAGCCCTAAACTCTCTGTTGGGGCATAAGTAAGCCATTCATCAATGGTTAAGCCATTTCCCTTGGATTTGGAAATTTTCTGCCCTTTCTCATCTAAAAAGAGCTCATAGTTGAATCCTTCTGGGGGGGTTCCACCTAATACTTTACAAATTTTAGAAGAAAGATTTGTGGAATCGATAAGGTCTTTTCCGGCCATTTCATAATCAATGCTAAGTGCTGTCCAACGCATTGCCCAATCTACCTTCCACTGACACTTAACTTTGCCCCCCGTAACCTCTGTTTCTATGGTTTCTCCTGTTTCAGGTTCAATATAAGTGACAGTCCCTTTTTCAACATTACGCGCAATCATCGGTACCTGTAATACTTTTCCAGAAAAGGGAGAAATCGGTAGAAAGAGTGAATAGGTCGCTTGCCGTTCTTCACCTAATGTTGGTAAAATAATTGCCATAACCTTGTCATAACAGGCAAGGATTTTCAAAAGTGTTTCATCAAAACGACCGGAATTGTAATAATCCGTAGCACTTGCAAATTCATAATCAAAACCAAAACGATCAAGGAAAGCCCGTAACCGCGCATTATTTGCCGCTCCAAAAGAAGGATAATCATCTCCAAAAGGGTCGGGTACACGGCTCAACGGTTGACCAAGATAATGTTCCATCCTCTCGCGATCAGGCACATTCTCAGGAACCTTGCGCAAACCATCCATATCATCAGAAAAACAAAGTAATTTTGTTTTTACTTTATTCTCCGTGAGAATATGAAATGCATGACGCACCATGGTTGTACGTGCAACTTCCCCAAAAGTTCCAATATGCGGTAAACCAGAAGGGCCATAACCTGTTTCAAATATCACACTGTCTGGATAACCCGTTTTTTCATACCGTTTGATAATCTTACGTGCTTCTTCAAATGGCCAAGTTCTCGATTGAGAAGCTGCATCTTTTAATTCAGGCGTAAGGTTGAGGGTATCACATTGATCACGCATCATTATTTATCCTAAAAATTACACTCTTTCAAAATAGGGTGTATGGTTCTTGAATTTATTCGTCAATAATAGCAAGCAAAAAGATGAAAATTTCTTTATACTCTTAAGTCACTATACAAAAACCGCCCTCGTTATAAATATATTTTGTTCTGATAAAAATCAAAAACATTCAATATTATAAAGCAAAATTGACCTGTTTTGATTATCGAAGCCTTCATTGCTATTATTATCATGGGTTTTGCTTATTATATTTATTAGCGCAGAAGATAAGCTTCTAGTATTGAACGAAAGAACGGTAAAAACCAACAGAAAAATGCTTAAACTAGGCATTTCATACAAAAGCACTAATCCATATTACACTTGTCACCGTAATTTTCTATTTCTTTTCTTTATCACCTTGATGACGCATTGCTAATGTACGCAAACGTAGAGCATTTAATTTAATAAAACCAGTTGCATCTCTTTGATCATAAACACCTTGATCATCCTCGAAAGTTACTAACTCACTGGAATAAAGTGATTTTTTACTTTGGCGCCCTTCAATAATTACATTCCCCTTATAAAGCTTTAACGTGACTTCACCTTCAACATGTTCTTGAGATAAATCAATAGCTGCCTGCAACATCTTACGTTCCGGCGAAAACCAAAATCCATAATAAATGAGTTCTGCATAACGTGGCATCAATTCATCTTTTAAATGAGCTGCGCCACGATCTAACGTTAAAGATTCTATAGCTCTGTGAGCCGTCAAAAGAATGGTTCCACCTGGTGTTTCATAAATACCCCGTGATTTCATACCCACAAAGCGATTTTCTACCAAATCTAACCGACCAATACCATTATCGCGCCCATAATGATTTAACTCTGCAAGTAAAGTTGCAGGTGATAAATTTTTTCCATTGATTGAAACAGCATCGCCTTTTTTAAAGCCAAGAGTAATTCTGGTTGCTTGATCTGGAGCATCTTCCGGCGAAAGAGTACGCATATGGACATATTCAGGAGCAGGAAGTGCTGGATCTTCTAAAATCTTTCCTTCTGATGAAGAATGCAATAAATTTGCATCCACTGAAAAAGGCGCTTCACCTTGCTTATCCTTTTCTACAGGAATTTGATGAATACGAGCAAATTCAAAGAGATCTGTCCGACTCTTAAAATCCCAATCACGCCATGGAGCAATAATCTTTATATCAGGATTAAGCGCATAAGCGGAAAGCTCAAAGCGTACCTGATCATTGCCTTTTCCTGTTGCTCCATGAGCAATGGCATCTGCCCCTGTTTCCTCAGCAATTTCAATAAGGCGTTTTGAAATAAGTGGACGTGCAATTGATGTTCCTAAAAGATAAGTCCCCTCATAAACGGTATTGGCTCGAAACATCGGAAACACAAAATCACGCACAAATTCTTCGCGCAAATCTTCAATGTAGATCTCTTTAACACCTAGCATTTCAGCTTTACGACGAGCAAGTTCTAGCTCTTCCCCCTGCCCCAAATCTGCTGTAAAAGTTACAACTTCAACACCTAGCGCACTTTGCAACCATTTAAGAATAATTGACGTATCCAATCCACCTGAATAAGCCAAAACAACTTTTCTAATATTTTGCCACTTTTTCATTTTAACGTTCTATATGAGCTACTTTTTTATTTCTACCCAAAAATCAAAACGATGCAAGAAATATAAAAATAAATTCTTTTTAAGCAACATTAAAAAGACGCAAAAAGCGTAAATAAAGGTGCCTCAAAGTATAAATAGTGAACACTGCTTAAAAATAAAAGGAGATTTACGTGTCATTTCTACCGGAGTGGTCTATTGTTGTACAATTTGCTTTAGCATCGTTGATTTTAGCACTTATTCCAGGACCAGATATGATGCTTTCTGTAGGACGAACCATTACACAAAGCAAAAAAGCTGGAATTATGTGCGCCTTGGGTAGTGCAACAGGGTTTGCCATTCAGGTTACCGCTGTAGCACTTGGCTTATCAGCGCTTATTTTTGCTGCACCACATACTTTTGTTCTTCTGAAAATTGTTGGCGCCTTTTATCTTTTATGGTTTTCCTTTCAAGCTTTACGGAGAAACCCCACTTTTTCCTTTGAACAGACATCTTCTAAATCTCAAAGCGCTAAACGTAACTATCTTGCTGGTATTGGAATTAATCTTCTCAATCCTAAAGTTATACTCTTTAACGCGACATTCTTACCACAATTTATCAATGCGAATGATCCTATGGCAACACAAAAATTGCTCTTTTTAGGACTCTCTTATATTCCTATTTCTTTCCCCATTACAATTGCAATCGTTTTTACAGCGCATAAACTTACCAAAACTCTCAAAAAGAACCCTCTTTATATTCGCTTTCTCGACTGGCTTATTGCTGGTACTTTTACCAGCTTTGCCCTCCATCTCCTTGTGGTTACAAAACATTGATTTATACGTGTAATGTATCGCTTTTAATTTAAATAAAAAAAACAAATATTATAAGATTTTTTCATTTCAAACCTGTTTGTTTTGGATAAAACAATACCTTTCCTTTGTACATCACAAGAGAAGCTGGAGTTTTCGTATGGATAAAAACTATCTAAGAAAAGAATAAAAACACCTCTTATAAACCATCTCAAGTACTAAAAGCTGTTACAACATTGGGAGCTGAAAAATAGAATGGTGGTATCAATTTACACCTTTATTAAACATAAAGGTGTAGGAGTACAATACATTTACAGAAGCTTTTTGTTATACTCCTCACAAGCATTATCGTGATATGAAGAGTGTACTAAGAGATACTTAAAAAACATATCAATGGATAACTCAATGGTATTTATATTTTAGATCCTCTGTTTTGCTTGTGATGCGTGATCTTATTTAAGAAAATAATAAACAAAAGCATGAGGCAGTGCACAATCTCCACTTTTTAAAAGATATTACCGTAGATGCTTTTAAAAGACATAAAACCGAATTAACGAGTATGATAATAAGGTAGAAATTAGTTATAATCCTTAAGACCTCATATTCCCTCTAAATTAGGTTTCCTTCTTATTTCAGAGATTATGTAAACAGACTATAGACAATCTCTTACCCCATTTAGCATATAAACGCTGAAACTGTTCGTCTAGCACTTATCCATCTTAATCTCTGTCTCACATATGCCATCGCATGAAGTTTGGATATTAAATTACAAACAAAAAAGTATAGGCCTCGATATCGCTGAAAATTGCGTTACCTAATGACCAATGGCATTTTCAAGTCGTAAACGTTCAGATTTACGTAAGCGCTCTGAAGCTGATTTAAGCTGTCCACATGCAGCTAAAATATCGCGTCCACGCGGTATCCGAATAGGAGAAGCATAGCCCGCTTGATTAACGACATCAGCAAAACGCTCGATTTGCTCCCAATCAGAACATTGATAATTACTCCCTGGCCACGGATTAAAAGGGATTAAATTAATCTTAGCAGGAATCCCTTTCAATAACTGAATCAATCGCTTAGCATCATCTAAACTATCATTGATATCTTTCAGCATAACATATTCAAATGTGATTCGTTTTGCATTGGAAAGACCAGGATAATTACGGCAAGCCTCCATTAGTAAAGCAAGCGGATATTTTTTATTAATGGGAACAAGCATATCCCTTAGTGTATCGTGTACTGCGTGGAGTGAAATTGCTAACATAACACCAATTTCTTCTCCAGTTCGGATAATTCCAGGAACAACTCCACTAGTTGAAAGCGTAATTCGACGTTTTGATAAAGAAAGTCCATCGCCATCAGAGGCAATCAATAAAGCTTTTTTAACAGCTTCAAAATTATAAAGAGGTTCTCCCATTCCCATCATAACAATATTGGTAATTTTTCGTCCTTCAATGGGAACAATTGCTCCATCAGGGGTATTCTTATCAGGAAAATCACCCAAACAATCACGTGCAACCAATAATTGTGCCAAAATTTCTTCTGCGGTCAGATTACGAACAAGCGTCTGCGTTCCCGTATGGCAAAAAGAGCAGGTTAACGTACACCCTACTTGCGATGAAAGACATAAAGTACCACGTCCTTCTTCAGGGATATAAACCGTTTCAATTTCAACAGGCCTTCCAGCTCCACGTGCAGGAAAACGTAAGAGCCATTTACGCGTACCATCTTTTGATATTTGTTCTCCAACAATTTCTGGGCGCGCAATGGAGAAATGACACTTAAGTGTTTCTTGCATTGCTTTAGAAATATTCAGCATCTCATCAAAATTTGAAACACCACGCACATAAAGCCAATGCCAAAGCTGACGCACACGCATACGCGTTTGATGCTCTGGTACACCAACTGTCTTTAAAGCTTGCATCATTTCATCTTGCGACAAACCAATTAAAGAGAGCTTAGAACTCTCCTTCACGACCACATTATCTGTTTTTCGTGCAAAACATGAACCAACTGGTCTAAGGTCATAAGAAATGGCCATTGCTTTCCAATTCACATCACTATTTTAGAGTTATCGAAACCTTAATGGCACTTTTGAGCTGCATTTAATGCAGCAGTGACCCCTTTTAAGGAATAAGTATAAGTGGTATGCGTTCCTCGTTTTGATATCGCTTGCACTGTCATATTGCTTCCAGCACGCATAGCAGAAACAAGCTGCTTTTCTAGCTCTGATGACGCCAGCCAAGCTGAGGAATCTTTCGTGAAAAAATCAAAGTCCTTACCTCCAATGGTCACTGTCACTCTCGACCCTTCTTGAAGGGTATAACCAGCCATAAACTGCGGTTCAAACGAAATAGGTGAATGAGAACGCTTGGTAACCAAGAAAAAGTTATCACCATGATTAACTGTCGTTGGAAGAGCCTTCAAAGGTACCGATAACACATAGCAAATCGTATTTTTGGGCGATTTATAAGAATAGGCTCCCCACGCTTCAAATTGATTTAAACGGCTTGGCGTTTGTGCATATGCCACTCCCGCTGTAACAAGAACCATTACAGATGCAGCAATAACAGTCTTTTCAAACATCTTCATTTAGCTCACTTCTTTAGTCTCTAACAAGATTTTCTTCATTGGAAAAATTCAACAAAAACTCCTCGATATTCATGTGTTATTGTCCTAATTCCTTCAATAAGCGAAATATTTTCACACTAATCAAAATAGATTTCTACGTTTCATTGTGACCTTTTAATCGTTACCAAAACATAAACTTCTTATTCAATAACCAGATTAAAAAATAATATCTTCATTTTACGCTACTTATTTCGTTTTTGTATAAAAAACGATTTCTTTAAGCTATAGAACTTCAAAACGAGATGAAAATATACCATCACTTTGTTAAGAAATAAACCATACTCTTTATATCACAAGCAATCTGATGCAAAATTTTGAAAATACACCCCAGACTCCCCGCAAAAAAGCTTAATCGCCTTACGAATATCACTTCTCGACTTTATGCATTCAATACATTTATGTTCGCAGAATACTCCATCTTTTACTCATTATAGTGCATTCATATTTCGTATTCAATATCGTCCCGATAACACTTTTTCTCAATCTTCAAAAGACCTTGTAAAAATAATAAAATATTATCAAGATATTAATAATAAAACATAAAGAATTTAGATTCTATCTCAATAATCACATACAATTTTGTTTCTTTTGATCTTATTTCCCTATATACTTCATCTCCAATTATTAATTTCTAAAATGATTTTAGTAGCTTATAATAGCTTAATCGTATTATTTTAATGTATTAGACGATATTTTTCTTTCTGTTATAAAAAACTTCTTAAGAATTCTTTGGGAAAGTCTCCTTATCTTATTTCTAAGTAATTTATAAAAAGAAATATAAAACTTTTTTCTATAGCAGTTCTAACATTACCGTTTTTTAAACAATATTTTAATCAATTAAAGACACTTAAATAAATCTTCCTATGCATAAAAACTCTTTCACCCAACCTAAAGGTATAATTTTCATTCTTACCGTACAAAATTGTTCTTTAGCATGAGCTCTATACAACAGCAGACATCTAAATCATATCTATAAAATAGTTGATCTCTCCACTTGTGAAGAAGAAAGCTGGCACCATAACACTATTTTCCAGCTCCCAATGTTTTGCACAACTCTCGATACTTTAGACGATTCATAGGAAGCATTTTTACCCCTTTCTTGTACAGTTTTTATCCACACGCTAATTCCGTTTACAACGTGCAAGGAAATGGTTTTGATTGATTCAACATAAACAAGTTTGGAATGAGAGAATTTTACAATATTCGGATCTCTCATCCAACATGCGAAATAGTGAATTATATTTAAAATCAATATCTTGCTATACTGAAGATACAATATATCTCTTATTTTTTCTTGAGCATTAAAATATTATCCCTAAACACTCAAACTCAACTTACAAAAAAATTCAATGCACAAATAAACTTTTCTGTTGATTTCTTTCCCGCTTTCAAAGGACGAAGATTCTTAATCCAATCTGGACTGAAAAAGTTTGGATTCTTGTCGAGCGATCTCCTCTTTTCTTCCCACTCATGTGATTCACTTAACTAAAGGCTCTACAGACAAGTCCTGTTTAAAAATATTTACCACGCACTCTAAAAGCACTTAATATATTAAGAAGACTTACAGAATTTATCTCACCATATCTCAAATGATAGTGTTTTTACAGTATAACAGGATAAAAGAATCCACGAACATAATAATTAGATGCTTTAATATACGAGAACAAGAAAGGAAAAGCCCTTCGTTTTTGTTGGTTGCTCTTTAAAAAGAAGGTTCAATTAGAAGTAATTTTCTTAAATCTCATGACATAACCTTTTATTATTAGTCTTAAGATGCAAATTATATTATTTCCTACGCTCTGTAGTGCATACCTCGCAATTTATACGCTCATAATAACTTTTAAGCTGCATTTGATTCTGAAGTTTGAATCAATAAAGCATAAAGCGCATTGGCATTATGCGTACTGCGCAACTTTTGTACAACATCAGTGTGACGCAAAACACGTGCGATCTGTGATAAAGCTTTTAAGTGATCTGCACCAGCATTTTCAGGTGCTAAAAGGAGAAAAACGAGATCTATAGGTTCGTCGTCAAGAGCTTCAAAATCAACAGGACTTTCAAGACGTGCAAATATACCAATGATCCGATTAATATCAGGTAATTTTCCATGAGGAATCGCAATACCTCCACCCAAACCCGTTGAACCAAGCTTCTCGCGTTGTAAAACAACATCAAAAATCACATGCTCACTAAGACCTGTTAGCTTGGAAGCTTTTTCGGCTAAAATTTGCAGAACCTGTTTTTTCGAATTAGCCTTAAGAGCCGGAATGATCGCTTCCGGTGCTATTAACTCACTCAAATTCATACTTTAATTTTCCTCTTACACGCTAAAATGCTCATCAATAAACCTATAAACGCTATAGATACTTAATGTTCTTTCACTTTTCGCAACATCGCATGTGTTTTTACTTTTCAATTTATAATGGGTGATGGCTCAATACATCTCATATCACTTCTAAAACAATAATAAATAGTATTCGGATCATCATTAACGGCATGAGAAACCAAACAAATGAAGTTGTTCATAAAGTTAATTTCCTTACGACTCTAGAAAAGGCCATTATTCATAAACTTATTAAACTTGTCATAAGAGTTGATGTATAATCCGCCATCAGAGTTTTTCTTTCTTTAAACAATGAGCCCTTAAATTAAGATGAAAAGCATACTGAGCAAAATGGACCTTTACTTTGAAAATTACTGTATAGCTTGAACATCGACTTATAACAAGAATATAAAGATTTTTAGAAATTTAATGATTATTTTAAAAGATTTATAGATTTAGCCTGATATCTGTAGCCAAGCTCCTATTTTCAAATAGGCGATATAAACCAATAAAATACGACAACTCCTATTGAATAACCGCAATATATAAACCGGTGCTCCCATCAAAATACCTAAAACAGCATCATCGATATATTTTTTGATTCGACAGAGAAAAATATGATAAATATCTCTTACCTTTCAATAACACACGCATTTATTGAGAGCTTCGTTTATCACTCATTATCACGTTAATCTAGTGATATCTTTTCTATGATACAATTATGAGTAAGCTAAACTTATAAAACAACAAACTAACCTCTAATGATGAAGCCTTTTTCACCACTCAATAACAACATTAAGGTTATAGTCATAAAAGAAGTTTTGGCATAAATAAGGAAATTTTCAGTAATAATGTTTGGTTAAACTTAAATGGAAACTCGTGAAAGCTGTAAAATCAAAGAGAAAACTGATTTCCCAAATAAATTCTGCGTACATCAACGTTGTTGATAATATCGTTAGGACAACCGTGAACTAACACCCGCCCTGTATGAATAATATAAGCGCGATCGACAAGCCCTAATGTCTCACGCACATTATGATCCGTTATTAAAACACCAATGCCACGCCTCGTTAAATGACGAATAAGTTGTTGAATATCGAAAATAGCGATAGGATCAATTCCTGCAAATGGTTCATCAAGTAACATAAAATGGGGACGAGAAGCTAAAGCGCGCGCAATTTCAAGTCGCCGACGTTCACCTCCAGATAACGAAAGTGCAGACATTTTACGTAAATGATCAATTTTAAATTCATGTAAAAGGCTATCTAACTCTTCACGTTGTTTAAGGCGATCTTTTTCAACGACCTCTAAAACAGCTTTAATGTTATTTTCTACTGAAAGACCACGAAAAATAGACGCTTCCTGTGGAAGATATCCAATACCTAAACGCGCACGTCGATACATCGGAAGATGCGTAATATCAAATCCATCAATTTTAATGGATCCTCCATCAGATTTTATAAGCCCTGTCACCATATAAAAACAAGTTGTTTTACCTGCCCCATTGGGCCCTAAAATGCCAACGGCTTCTCCCGTACGAATGCCAAAAGAAACACCATTAACAGTTCGTCTTCCTCGATAAACTTTAATCAAATTACTGGCAATCAAGGTCCCTTTTAAGGGATTTTTTGAAGCTTCACTTTCAAGATTATACCTATCGGTCTGTTTTTTTCTTTTGATTCCAAACATGAAATCTTAATGGCCATTCTTTTGATTTTGTTTTAAAATAATAGAAACACGACCTTTTTTCTTAGGCGTCTCACAACCTTCTAAAAAAGCCTTTCCGCTTTCCATATTTGCCGTTAGTTTGCACCCCGTTGCCACATTGTCACCATCAGTTAACACAACATGATTCCCTGTCAAACTCATCATTTTTGACTTTCCATCAAAAACACCTTTATCACCCGTAGCAACTTGCGTAGCAATTTTTATATAAACTTTTCCTAAAGCTTCCATTTTTTGTATACTCGACGAACCAAATAAAGAAACAGATGATGCCTTTGTATCTTCCTTGTTTTTATCAATTTCTTTATATGCTTTATCGTAGTAAACAACTAATTCTGCCGTTTTTAAAAGACGTTCACCTTGTACCACTGAAACATCACCCTTAAAAAGCGCTATCCCTTCTTTATCACGTATTTCCAAAGAATCTGCATGAAGTTCTACCGGTTCTTTATCGCTTGATAGACTTATTCCAAAATGAGCCACTTCAGCATATCCTAAAACTGCTCCTTCTCCTAACATTCCCATGCTAAAAGCTAACATCACACCTATCCATCTTTTGTACGATTTCATTATTTCAATTCTTCTGTTTGTATATACACATACTTCTCTTTATAAATATCCTTTAAAGATTTGTATTGATATTGCGTTATTGCTTTTGAAGCACTAAATGCACACCACCATGGAAATATATGTTTTTTCCTTTTTCTCGAATTTGTAAGGCGTTTGCGGCAAGATTCAAACCGGCTTGCTGAATATTAACACGTTGATCTGTTTTTAACTGTCCCTCGGATAAGTTAATACTAGCTGACATAAATCGTACCATCATCCCATCATTCGTCGTAATCGTGAATGGCTTATCCAACTGTAAAAAACCATTAATGTTATCGTAAACCCCCCCTTGTGCGACGAGAAAAACCTGTCGTTGTTGGCCCATAAATGCTCTAGCTGTAATGTTTTGCAACCCAATCATTCCAGCGTGTGTATGGTCTTGAAATGCCTTTTCTGCTTTAAGCCAATAAGGTTCATGAGCACGCGTATACCCTTCTAATTTTGGATTGAGCATCGTCAAATTCATCACGCCACTCTCTCCATTATTCAAAGGCATAGAATCAGAAGTAACGGGAACCAAGAAAAACGTAAACCAGCAAAAAACCAGCGCTGAAATCAACGCTAAGAGAGGTAAAAAAATTTTTAATATGCTAATGCGACGCGAATGACGGGATGCTTTTTTTAAAACATCTCCAAAAGATGATTGCGTTGAAAAGGCTTTATAATGATTGTGTACGGACATACTCTCCTGATCTCTTAAATCCTCCGCATTTTTAATCTGTATACCCTTTATAGAAGGTATTTTCAAATTTTGTTTCTTGCAATTTGTTTTTTCTTGATTTTATTTTGCTTTTATCCGTTTATATATTGTAATATGCATGGAGTGCACAATTACAAAATTTTTTTGTGTGAAAGTGAGGCTATTGTGGTAAAATCAGAGCTTGTACAAATTATCGCTCGTCATAACCCGCATCTTTTTCAACGGGATGTGGAGAATATTGTAAACGCTATTTTTGAGGAAATTGCAACAGCACTTGCAAATGGCAATCGCGTTGAACTTCGTGGATTTGGAGCTTTTTCTGTAAAAAGCCGTTCAGCCCGTAATGGACGTAACCCACGAACAGGTGAAGCCGTTTCTGTTGAAGAAAAGTGGATTCCTTTTTTTAAAACTGGCAAGGATTTACGCGACCGTCTTAATCAGTGAGAAACTTATGATAATTAAACGTATTCTTCTAACAAGTATCGGTGTGATTCTCGCAGCGGTTTTGATTGTTTTTATCGTGGCTAATCGTCAAATGGTTCCGTTAACCCTTGATCCTTTTCGAGCAAATCCTGAAAGTTTTACTTATCATGCTCCCCTCTTTATATGGCTCTTTATTTTCTTTGGTTTTGGTGTTTTATTAGGAAATCTGATCGGTTGGTTTTCCTATCACAAATACAAAAAAGCTCTCAAAAAAAGTGAAGCTGAGATTGAAAAATTGAAAACATCTATCACAAATCTTGTGTAATGGTATTTAAATGAAATCTTTTCTCTTTAGTATTTTATATTCAGTACAGAGTTAAAAGCGCTCTTTTTCTTTTTTATACATGTTTTAATTGACTTTAGCTTTTTTGCACTTTTACGAAACATTTAAGAGCTTTATAATATATTTTTATACCTCATATACCATGATACAAAACATGCCCGCACAATGCTTTCAATCCTCCCATAACAATAGATATCCGCAGGAAAAGCTGCCCCTTATTTTAGAAACGGGTATAAGCGAAAACTATGCTCTCATTGATTCTGGTCATGGACAAAAATTAGAACGTTATGGAGCTTACCGCATTATTCGACCAGAAGGTCAAGCACTATGGAAACCCGCTTTACCACAAAAACAATGGGCTGATGTTGATGCTATTTTCACAGGAAACCTTGATGAAGAAGGGGTTGGGCGTTGGCATTTTCCTAAAAAGCCACTTGATGAAACATGGGCTCTTGCTTGGAATGGATTGTCTTTTCTAGGCCGTTTTACTTCCTTTCGTCATGTGGGGGTTTTTCCTGAACAAGATGCCCATTGGCGCTCTATGGAAGAACAAATTGTTAAAGCCGAACGCCCTATAAAATTGTTGAATCTTTTTGGCTATACAGGTATTGCCTCTTTGATTGGAGCACGAGCGGGTGCGAATGTTACCCATGTTGATGCTTCTAAAAAAGCCATTGCGTGGGCAAAAGCTAATCAAGAAAGAGCAGGATTACCAGATCATTCTATTCGCTGGATTTGCGATGATGCTATGAAATTTGTCGAGCGTGAACTGCGTCGTAAGAAAAGCTATGATATGATTCTTCTTGATCCCCCTGCTTATGGGCGTGGACCCCATGGTGAAATTTGGCAACTGTTTGATCATTTACCCGCTATGATCACAAATTGTCGTAAACTTCTCTCTGATAAACCGCTCTCTGTTGTCCTTACGGCTTATTCTATTCGTGCTTCCTTCTTTGCACTTCATGCTTTAATGCGTGATGCATTTATAAATCTTGGTGGTACGGTCGAATCAGGAGAACTCATTTTGCGTGAAGAAGTTGCAGGACGTGCTCTTTCTACTTCTCTTTTTAGCCGTTGGATTGCTTGAATATGTGTAGACCCAAAACTGGTAGAGTGAAAGAAATTACCTCTCTTAGCAACCCCATCATAAAAAATCTTAAAGCACTTAGCCAAAAGAAAAACCGTAATAGAGAAGGTCTTTTCATGGCAGAAGGATTGAAATTGGTCATTGATGCTCTCAATCTTGGCTGGACAATACAGACGCTTATTTTTTCTAAAAGTGAAATCGGTAATGCTACTATCGAAAATACTGCCGCACGTGCTGTAGCCAACGGTGGTTTTGTTATTAAAGCCTCACAAAAGGTTATGGAATCACTTACCCGACGCGATAATCCACAAACAGTTATTGGTATTTTCAAGCAAAAATGGCACTCTTTTGAAATGATAAAAGGGCAGATTAAAGATGTTTACATCGCGCTTGATCGTGTACGTGATCCTGGAAACCTTGGTACCATTATTCGAACCGCTGATGCTGTAGGTGCTAAAGGTGTTATTTTAATTGGCGAGACAACAGACCCTTTCTCGCCTGAAACAGTCCGCGCAACCATGGGATCTATTTTCTCTGTACCACTTTATCGTTTTGATGAAAACGGCTTTTTAAACTGGTCTTCTCACTTTAAAGGTATGATTGTTGGAACACACCTCAAAGGTTCTCTGGATTATCGCACACTTGACTTCAAAAATGGCCCTATTATCCTTTTAATGGGGAATGAAAAACAGGGATTATCAGATCTTCTTACGAATCGGTGTGATAAACTTACGCGTATTCCACAAAGCGGACGAGCAGACTCGCTTAATCTAGCTGTAGCAACAGCTGTTATGCTTTATGAAATCCGTCGCCCCTATTTAATACTGGAACCATGTGAGGAAAAACATGATTCGTAAATCACTCCCTTTTCTTCTCTTGGGCTTGGCTTTTACAGTAGTACTTGATCAAGCTGTCAAATACTGGGTTATGCACAATATGCCTTTAGGAACAGAAATTTCGCTTATTCCTTTTCTTTCCCTTTATCATGTGCGCAATTCTGGCATTGCATTTTCGTTTTTTTCTTCCTTTTCTCAGTGGGGAATCATCGCCATCACGATCATTGTGATTATCTTTCTTCTATGGTTATGGAAAAATACTGAATATAATAAGTCTTTAATGTGCTTTGGCCTTATTCTTATTATTGGGGGAGCCATCGGCAATCTCATTGATCGTATTCGCTTTCATCATGTCACTGATTATATACTTTTTCATATTGATGATATTTTTTATTTTGCTATTTTCAACCTTGCAGATAGTTTTATCACTCTCGGTGTTATTGCCATCCTTATTGAAGAATTGCGTACTTGGATGAAAGCAAGGCGTCATTCCAATAGTACATCTTCTCATTGATATGTTCAGTGCCTTAGAAAACAGAGATTATTGACCGTCACAAGTCTGATTACGCATTGATTTCTCTTAATCAATTCTTGTTGCTCGTCATTTCACGTGTTTCTCTTCATGGGACTATAAGATCTTACTTTCTTTTCAACTTTACATTTCTACACTTAGTTAGTGCAAAAGAAATGAACTCAAATAGAATCAATATTTTTTATCCATGTGTCCTACATCACAATTTTTGAGGAGACATTTCACAGCATTTGAAGTTCTGTTTATTTGATTTGAACAATTGATTTTCGTACGTTTTTTAGTTTTTACAGATATCGATTTTACAGAGCCTTTCTTAAGTGCTTCGTTTAAAAACTCTCCTTTTTTATTTTATATATTGTTTAATAAAAAACATTTTTTCAACTATTTTCAATGGTGTCTTGTTAAAGCAACATATTGATTATAAATATAAATTACCGTTTTTCATATTGAATAAAAGCCCTTACTATCCTAAATCTCTTTTATTTGGAATCTGTTCATGTTGAATCCATTAAAACAATATCTCTTGCAAGACACAAGTCAATAATCTTGATTGATTTAATATGAACAGATTTTCAACCAGAGAATCTTGCGATATTCGGAGTATCATTTAGCATTCAAAAAGACAATTTATCATTATACATCAATATATTATATAAAAATCCAATTCAATAGCTCTTATAAACGTGCAAAACAGATGCAATATTAGAGGTTGAAAATAGTGTGATGATACTTGCCGCTCTTCTCATAAACGCAAAAATAGTGAATATTTTATAAGGGATTGTATTACATAGTTTTTGTGAAAATAGAAAAAATTTTGAGTGTAGTCTTTTTATCTTGCAAAAATATGGCAAAAAATGGGAATATTTTTTATTAAAATGAACTATTTCCTTACCAATTTGTAAGGTTCCTTCTTCATATAAATCTCTTGTAATTTTTAAATAAATCTCCATAATAAGAGCATATATGCTGGAATTCTGTCAGTGATTCTTAAGGGTTTTTGTATTTGCCCAATTAAGGCTTATACCAAGCTTATCTGTGTAATGACAGAGACACCTTTAAAGCCCTATACCTGACAGAACATATGCTAAAGGATTTTATATTATGGCTAATTTTAAAGATTTACGTTCGGCACCTGCTTCTCATGCCGATGCATCAATTGATCAGGGATTACGCGACTATATGTTGGGTGTCTACAATGCAATGGCCATTGGTTTGCTTATTACAGCTGCTGCCGCTTATGCAATTGTATCATTAGCAACGACAACAGATATGAGCCAAGCAGCAGCTCAAATCAATAGCAGTGTTTATCTAACACCATTTGGAGTAACATTTTATACATCGCCATTCTCTTATATTGTTATGTTTGCACCACTCATAGCAGTCTTATTTCTCAGTTTTAAAATTAATACATTGAGCACAAATGCTGCTCGTAGTCTCTTTTTTGGTTATGCTGCTCTGGTTGGTCTTTCACTGTCTTCAATCGTTTTGCGCTATACGACAGAAAGTGTTGTGCAAACCTTTGTCATTTCCGCCGCAACTTTTGGAGCTCTTTCACTTTATGGATACACAACAAAGCGTGATCTCACAGCAATCGGTTCATTCTTATTCATTGGATTGATCGGCTTGTTGCTTTCCATGATTGTGAACATTTTTC
The DNA here is from genome assembly GCF_042196205.1 of Bartonella sp. AP21QHHD. Taxonomy (NCBI): domain Bacteria; kingdom Pseudomonadati; phylum Pseudomonadota; class Alphaproteobacteria; order Hyphomicrobiales; family Bartonellaceae; genus Bartonella; species Bartonella sp. AP21QHHD. The sequence continues at coordinate 178,226 of NZ_JBHIPT010000011.1, forward strand.
TTGGATCAAGCGCTTTGCAGTTTGCTATCTCTGTGATTGGTGTTTTTATCTTTGCTGGTTTAACAGCCTACGATACCCAGAGCATTAAGTTGATGTATTATGAAGGAGATGAAAGCGATACCAGAGGACGTAAAGTTATTATGGGCGCGCTGAATCTTTATCTTGATTTCATCAATATGTTTGTCTTCTTGCTACAGTTTCTTGGCTCAAACCGTGATTGATTGCAAAAATCATTACTTAATTAAAGAACCTTGTTTCTAAAAGAAACAAGGTTCTTTTGTTTTTAGTGTAAATCTTTACCCTCTGCTTCTTAGAAACTATTCTTTTCGCAAAATGACAAAAATCCCTTATAAGCAAAAATTCCCTTGGTTTACCGGTTTTATCCAACAAAAACTCCATAGCTCCTTTTTAAATACAATTCACAGCCGCTCTCATCATCAATCAAACATCGTCAATCAAAATAGTAATTATGATCTGACCGTTGCTTCCTATAATGTGCATAAATGTGTAGGTGTTGATAAAGTTTTTAATCCTACAAGAATTGTCCGTGTTATTACTGAATTACAAGTTGATATCCTTGCTCTTCAAGAAGCAGATAAACGTTTTGGGGAACGCATCGGTTTGATTAATCTTCAGCTATTAAAAGCTGAAACCGGTTTGATTCCTGTACCTCTTAATACTATGTCACCTCATGGCCATGGTTGGCATGGGAATGCTCTTTTTTTGCGAAAGGGATATGTACGTGATACTTTACAAGTCACTCTTCCTAGTATTGAACCACGTGGGGCTGTAATTGTAGAGTTGGAAATGGCAGCAGGCCCTATTCGTATTATTGCGGCTCATTTTGGCTTATTACGTTACTCTCGTAAACAACAAACAAAAATGCTCCTTGAAATTTTCCAAAAACGCCCCCTTATGCCTACACTCCTCATAGGAGATTTTAATGAATGGCGAATGGGAAAAGGCTCATCTTTAAATCATTTTTCTCCCTATTTTGATAGCACTTTTGAAGTTGTACCAAGCTTTCCCTCTCGTTTTCCTTTGTTAGCCCTTGATAGAGTTTTTTCTTTTCCCCACCAATTGGTAACAAGTATTGAAAATCATTATTCACCACTTGCACGCATTGCTTCAGATCATTTGCCTATCAAAGCCTATCTTAATCTTTCCAACGCAATCAATATTCTTAAAAATAAATAAAAAAATTAATGTGCCTCATCCCAATTTTGAGCCGTCATAACTTTTACTTCAAGCGGTACAGATAAAGATAGAACCGGTATTGTAGCATTTTCCATAACATTTTTAACAACAGTCATGGTTTTTTTACTTTCTTCTTCTGGTACTTCAAAAATCAGTTCATCATGAACTTGCAGCAACATTTTTGCTGATAGTTTTTCTGCTTTTAAAGCATCTTCCATATGTATCATAGCGCGGCGAATAATATCGGCCGCAGAACCTTGAATTGGAGCATTGATAGCTGCCCGCTCATTAAGAGAACGAATTTTTACATTCTTTGCTTTTATTTCTGGATAATGGATACGACGTCCAAAAATTGTTTCTACATAACCATTTTCACGTGCAAAGATTTTGGTCTTCTCCATATAATCTTTAATTCCTGGAAATCTTTCAAAATACAGTTGAATATAACGACCCGCTTCTTGGCGTGAAATTCCCAATTGATTGGCTAATCCAAAAGCTGAAATACCATAAATAATACCAAAATTAATCGCTTTTGCACGCCGTCGTATATCTGAATGCATTCCTTCTATCGCAACACCAAACATTTGTGATGCCGTTATAGCGTGAATATCATGCCCTTTAGCAAAAGCTTCTTTTAATGCTTTTATATCCGCAATATGTGCAAGAATGCGCAACTCAATCTGACTATAATCAGCAGAAAGTAACACATGTCCTTTGGGAGCAATAAAAGCTGTTCGAATTTTACGTCCTTCAGCAGTTCGCACTGGAATATTTTGCAAATTTGGCTCTGATGATGATAACCGACCTGTTGATGTTATTGCCAAAGAATAATTCGTGTGAACTCGCCCTGTTTTTGAAAAAATATAAGAAGGCAAGGCATCTGTATAGGTAGATTTTAGCTTTGAAAGTTGACGCCACTCAATAATTTTACGCGGTAAAATATGACCTTCAGCAGCCAACTCTTCTAAGGTCTGTGCAGAAGTTGACCATTGTCCACCCTTTGTTTTAGCGCCTCCAGGCAATCCCATTTTGCCAAAAAGGATATCCCCTAATTGCTTTGGCGAAGCAAGATTAAACTTTTCATCAGCTTGTTTGTAAATTTCCTCTTCTAGAATCAAAGCAGCTTGTGCCAACTCTCCTGAAAGACGCAATAAAATCTGCCGATCAATAAGAATCCCCCGTTCTTCCATTCTTGCAAGAACTTCTACAAGAGGTCTATCAAGACGCTCATAAATTTTTGTCATTCCACAAGCAACAAGTTGCGGTTTCAATACTTGCCAAAGACGTAGCTTTATATCAGCATCTTCCGCCGCATAAAGGGTTGCTTGTTTTAAATCTACTTGTGCAAAAGAAGTAATTTTTTTCCCGTTATGCGTTAAATCTTTATAGGCAATTGGTTTATGCTCAAGCCAACGTTCAGACAAATCATCCATATTATGGGTTAACATTCCAGCATCAAAAGCATATGATAAAAGCATGGTGTCGTCAAAAGAGCTTATCATAATGTCGTATTGCTTCATCACCAACCAATCATATTTTATATTATGACCAATTTTTAACACCGCTGAATCTTCTAATATCGGTTTTAAAAGTGCTAAAGCTTTTCGAGCCCCAATCTGTGAAGCAATGCGCCCGCCCCTCAAAAGGTCCTCTTCTCCTTCATCAAAATGTTCAAGAGGTATATAAGCTGCTTTTTCCGGCTGTAATGCGAGTGAAAAACCAACAAGCTTTGCTTGCATCGGATCAAGAGATGTTGTTTTAGTATCAAAAGCGAAAAAACCCTGCTCTTGTGCTTGTGATAACCAGTCTTTTAAAATTTCCTCATCAAGAATTGTTGTATAAGCATCTCTTGTAATTTTTTGAGTCAGCGCTTGATCTTTACGTTCTTGTGCAAAAACTTGTGGAGAATTTTCAGAAAAATTATGAAGGGATGCGCGCTCAGTATTCTTGATATCAGAATCATGCCTGATATCAGAATCATTCCTGGGGCTTAGTTTTTCCCATTCAACATTTATATCAAGTGCGTCAATAACAGCTGCATCGCATGTTGTTGCCTCTGCCACGCGACGCGTTAATGTTGAAAACTCCATCGCTTTCAAAAAAGCAATTAAACGTGGACCATCTTGTGGCTCCAAAATAAAATCATCTAAATCATTATCTATAGGAACATCTGTTTTAAGCCTGACAAGTTCACGAGATATTTTAACTTGTTCTCTATAAGCTTGAATGTTTTCACGTCGTTTTGTTTGTTTAATTTCTGTTACGTTTTGCAATAGAAGATCAAGAGAACCAAATTCATTTAACAACTGAGCTGCAGTTTTTGGACCAATGCTTGGAATACCCGGTACATTATCCGTTGAATCTCCAATTAATGCTTGTAAATCAATCATTTTTTCAGGCGCAACACCCCATTTTTCTATAACTTCTGAGATACCTATATGCTTATCTTTCATTCCATCATACAAAGATACATGCGTATTTACGAGTTGCATAAGATCCTTATCGGAAGAAATAATGGTTGTTTTTGCCCCAACCTTTGTTGCCAACTTTGCATAGGTAGCAATTAAATCATCCGCTTCAAAGCCTTCCTTTTCAATACAAGGCAAATTAAAAGCCTTCGTTGCTTGGCGTATTAGCGCGAATTGAGGAATTAGATCTTCAGGAGGTTCAACGCGATTCGCTTTATATTCAGGATAAATTTGTTTCCGAAAAGTATCAGATGAATAATCAAAAATAACAGCAAAATGTGTTGGAACAACACCCGTAGCTGTATTACGAGCATCACAAAGTAATTTCCATAACATATTGCAAAAACCAGCTACTGCTCCTACAGGAAGTCCATCCTTTTTACGTTTTAAAGGCGGCAAAGCATAATAAGCACGAAAAATATAGCCTGATCCGTCAACCAAAAAAAGATGATCTGTTGCTTTCATGACAATTTTTTCTCCATTTCAGCTAAAAAAACAAATTACCCTTATATATTTTTTCACTTTGCCTCTAAAAAGCCATTTTTTCTCTTCATAAGACGTGAAGTCGTTGCACTTTATATTAAGTACCTAGAGCTTTTCTTTGCTGTTACAGGATTAATAGCTTTCATTTTGCTCCTCCTATGATAGCTGAGGTACGATGTAGCGACAGGGTCGTTGTGGTGTTCCCCTCCCCACAACGACCGTTTTTTTTGACATCGATATTCTTTAATTTCAATCGTGACTCTTTTAGATAAAAGATGATGTTATTCATGAATTTTGAAGTTATTCCACAGAGCTTTTTCACCCATTTTGTAGATAAAATCAGCGTGTAACTTTTTTTCTTGCATACTCAATCTTGAAGGTAAAGCCTGCGGGCGAATTTTAACGGCATAAGATGTATCTTTATCGTTCTGGATATGTTCATCAATACCCCTTCTGTTATCAAAACCCAATACACCTTGCTTTCCACCGATGAGCTCAATATAAACATCGGCTAGAATCTCTGCATCAAGCAAAGCACCATGAAGAACACGATGGCTGTTATCAATTCCAAAACGTTTGCATAAAATATCAAGAGAATTAGGGCCCATAGGAAATTTACGCCGCGCCATAGCCAATGTATCAAGAATATTATCAACACTGATAAGCGGTTTGTTGACGCGTTTTAATTCTGCATTAATAAAACCAATATCAAAACTCGCATTATGCGCAATCATTGTCGCGTCTTTGATAAATTCCAAAAATTCATCAACAATATCACTAAAACTTTTCTCGTTTTTCAAGCGTTCATTGGTTAATCCGTGAATTGCTACAACTTCATCAGGAATAATAACGCCTTCAGGGTTTAAATAAACATGAAATTGGCGTCCTGTGAGATAACGATCAACCATTTCTACACAACCAATTTCGATTATGCGATCTTTCTCTTTATCTAAACCTGTTGTTTCTGTATCAAAAATAATTTCACGCATAATTTTAATTCTTTAGCAATTTTTTTATCACATCAAAAACCTGTTGACGTGTATTCTCTAAATCTTTCCCTGTATCAATAATAAAATCAGCGCGTTCTCGTTTTTTTTCATCTGGCATTTGTTGAGCGTTGATAAAGGAAAATTTTTTCTCATTCATACCTTGGCGAATCATTACACGTTCTTTTTGTATTTCTGGTGGAGCAGAAACAACAATAACGCTATCCACACGACTTTCACCATTTTTTTCAAACAGAAGTGGAATATCAAGAATAACTAATTTTTTCCCTTGTTCACGCGCTATATCAATAAATTCCCTTTCTTTTTCTTGCACCAAAGGATGAATTATTTTTTCTAATGTTTGTAATTTTTCCTTATCATCAATCAAAATTTCAGAAAGTTTCAAACGGTTAACTTCTCCGTTTTCAACAACACTTGGAAAAATACGCTCTATGAATGACAAAGCTGGCTCACTTTTATAAAGCTGTTGTACTGCTTCATCAGCACTAAAAACAGAAATACCCGCTTGCTTGAAAAAATCAGCAACTGTTGATTTTCCCATAGCAATTGATCCCGTTAATCCTATGATCTTCATTCTCTTTTTTCACTCATATCCTCTAAAATAGCTGTCCGTAACGCTTTTGTTACCTGTGGTCTTATTCCGAACCACTGTTCAAACCCTATAACAGCCTGATGTAGAAGCATCCCAAGTCCATCAACCGTCTTGAGATCACAAGCCTTTGCCTGTTGTAAAAAAGGAGTTATCAATGGTGTATAAATAATATCTGTTACTAATGCCGTTTTTTTTGCTTTATGAAAATCGCAAAAAAAAGAATCACTTTTTTCTTCTGGACTTTTTATGCCAATAGAGGTTGTATTAACAATCAAATCAGCTTGATGAAGTATTTCATGGATTTTATGCCAATCGTAAACTTTAATGATTTTTCCAAAATGCTGAGCTAAATTATCAGCACGTTGTTTTGTACGGTTAATTAAATAAATCTGTTCAAATCCGCGTCTTTTTAAGGCATATATGATAGCGCGTGCGGCACCACCTGCTCCAAAAACAAGAGCTGTTTCCCCTCCCCAATCAGATACAAAATCATCAAGATTAGCGCTAAAACCATAGGCATCACTATTCGTGGCACAAAGCTTATCTCCTTCATACCAAAGTGTATTAACAGCACCAATCATTGTTGCTCTCTCATCTTTATAATCTGCTAAACGAAAAGCTTCCTGTTTATAAGGCAAAGTAACATTTCCTCCACAAAAGCCTATTTTTTGTAAAGACGCAATAAAATGACTGAACTCTTCAGATGTTACTTCTTGTGCAAGATATTCTCCTTGTAAACCATATTGTTTAAGCCAAAAATTGTGAATTCTTGGCGATTTTGAATGATGAATTGGAGAACCAACAACAAAAGCACGCGGATAATTTGTTTTTTTTATTGTTAAGTCAACCATCAATAATTCCTAAGTGGCGCAGTTTTATGAGTAGAGGCAGCAAAGGTAAACCAACAATGGTAAAAAAATCTCCTTCAATTTTTTCAAAGAGATGAATTCCTTCTCCTTCAATTTGATATACTCCCACGCTGTTTAAAACATCTTTTCCTACGCGTGCTAAATAACGTTCAATAAATTCTGATGAGAGTAAACGGACGGACATATGTGCACTAAAAGCTTCAACCCAAATTTTTTGACCATTTTTAAATAAAGCTACCGCACTATGAAGAGAATGGGTTTTTCCTGATAATTCACATAAACGTTGATGTGCTTCTTTAATATTTGTTGCTTTGTGAAAAACTTGACCTTCAAAATCAAGAACTTGATCACAACCAATAACGAAAGCATCAGGAAAACGATCTGAAACATTTTTTGCTTTTGCGCTCGCAAGAAAACAGCTGAGTTCTTTAGGTGTTTTTTCTTTTGCTTTTTTTTCTACTTCTCTTTCATCAAAAGAAGCTCCTTCAATGGAAAAATTTAAGCCTGCTTTTTTTAATAATTTTGCACGATAAAAACTAAGAGATGCTAATATTAAAGTATCTGCGTTCATGAGAATTTTCTCTCATTTCCTTCACGAAATCGTGATAACAGTTCAAATATTGCAGCAGCAGTTTCTTCAATAGAACGTCTTGTGACATCAATAATAGGCCAACCAAAACGTTCGCAAATGCGTTTTGCATGGATTAATTCTTCAGCTATGTTGATACGATTAGTATAATTATCAAGAGCAAAACCTTCTCCTAAATCTCTATTTTGACGAATATGTGAGATTCTTTCAGCTGAAGCAATTAAACCAATAATTAAAGAATTTTTTACCTCTAAAAGAGATTCTGGCAAATCAATTCCTGGAATAAGAGGAACATTAGCCGTTTTGATTCCGCGATTTGCTAAATAGATGCTTGTTGGTGTTTTAGAGGTTCTTGAAATTCCCACAAGGATCACATCTGCTTCGGATAAGCTACTGGAAGACTGTCCATCATCATGCTCTATTGTAAAATCCAGTGCCTCAATACGGCGAAAATAATCTGCATTAAGATCATGTTGTGCGCTCGCACGTAAATGTGTTGGCATTCCAAGGTAAGACTGAAAAGCATTTAAAACAGGATGCAATATATCAATACAGGGAACTTCTATTTTTTTGCATTTTTTTTGAAGGAGTAGTTTAAGTTCTTCATCAATCATTGTGTAAAGAACAATACCTGGCTCTTGTTGTATTTCATCAAGAGCTTTCTGTAACTGTATTCTATTACGAATCATAGGATAGATATGCTCTGTTGCCTGAATCATTGCATATTGCGATGCTACAGCTCTTCCAACAGAAATTAATGTTTCTCCTGTTGCATCAGAAAGCATGTGTAAATGAAAGAATTTTTTTTCTTTTGTCACAAAAATTTTAACTCCTTGTTAAGACATGTGTATATATCCTCACCGTTTTTTATAAAACTAAAATTTATGAAAAATTCTCCTTTTTTATGCACAAATTAAATGCTTGTGATAATTTAATCCCTCTTATAAAAAAAGAGGGGATAATATCTTTAAGATAGTGATATTTTTATTCTTTTTTCAGTTCCTTTTGTGGATAAAATTGAGGATAAATAATAATCCACACTAAACACAGTTATAAATAAGAATAATCCTTTCTTTAATATAAATTTATTAATATAAATTTCTGTAAAAAATACTTTTGAATAGCATTTCATTAATGCTATAATCCTAACTCACATTTTTGTTATTAAAATAATTAAATACTATTTGGATTTTATATTTTTTCAAGTTTTTCATATAATTACTTAATATTACAGGAACAAATTTCATATAAATGGTACTTGCAGATTAAAAAAATTGAGTGTAGGATATTTTTTCTTAATAATATTTCACTCATAAATTTCCATAAATTATTTAGAACAATCTTCTCCTTAATTACAAAGAGCATATTTCATGCAAAAAATGAAACTACAAGAACTTAAAAGCAAAAATCCCGTTGAGCTTGTTTCTTTTGCTGAAACATTAGAAGTTGAAAATGCCTCCCTTATGCGCAAACAAGAATTAATGTTTGCTATCTTGAAAAAACTTGCTCTACAAGACGTTGAAATTATAGGAGAAGGTGTTGTTGAAGTTTTACAAGACGGATTTGGATTTTTGAGATCTGCTGATGCTAATTATCTTCCTGGTCCTGATGATATTTATCTTTCACCTGCACAAATACAGTCGTTTTCTTTAAAAACAGGCGATACAATTGAAGGTCCCATACGCAGTCCAAAAGAGGGAGAACGTTATTTTGCTCTCCTTAAAATTAATACAATTAATTTCGAAAAACCTGAAAAGATTCGTTATAAAATCCACTTTGATAATCTTACTCCTCTTTATTCAAATGAACGTTTCCAAATGGAAATACAAGATCCTACAGAGAAAGATATGTCATCACGCGTGATTGATTTGATATCTCCATTGGGAAAAGGACAAAGAGGGTTAATTGTAGCTCCTCCTCGGACGGGAAAAACAGTTTTACTTCAAAATATTGCTCATTCTATTACCACTAATCATCCTGAATGTTATCTCATTGTTCTTTTAATTGATGAACGACCAGAAGAAGTTACTGATATGCAGCGTTCAGTAAAAGGAGAAGTGGTTTCTTCTACTTTTGATGAACCTGCAATACGTCACGTACAAGTGGCAGAAATGGTTATTGAAAAAGCCAAACGTCTTGTTGAATATGGGCGTGATGTTGTTATTCTTCTCGATTCTATTACACGTCTTGGGCGTGCATATAATACAGTTGTTCCTTCTTCAGGTAAAGTTTTAACAGGTGGTGTGGATGCAAATGCCCTCCAGCGTCCAAAGCGTTTTTTTGGTGCAGCACGTAATATTGAAGAAGGCGGATCTTTAACCATTATTGCAACGGCTTTGATTGATACAGGAAGTCGTATGGATGAGGTTATTTTTGAAGAATTTAAAGGAACAGGTAATTCGGAAATTGTTCTTGATCGAAAAGTTGCTGATAAACGTATTTTCCCTGCTATGGATATTTTAAAGTCAGGAACGCGTAAGGAAGAACTTCTGGTAGAACGACAAGATTTACACAAAATTTTTGTTCTTCGTCGTATTTTAGCATCTATGAATGTAACAGATGCAATTGAATTTTTGATTGATAAATTAAAGCAAACAAAAAACAATAGTGAATTTTTTGATTCAATGAATACGTAGAGTCATTAAAGTTTTTATTAGGATAAAACCTGTGGATACAATCTTTGCTGTTTCGAGTGGATTGTTACCTTCAGGGGTTGCAGTCATTCGGCTTTCTGGTCCTCATGTTGTGGATATAGTTAAAACGCTTTGTGGTCGTTTACCTAAAGCACGTTTTATGCATTATGGAAATCTTACTGCTCGTGATGGTAGTTTTTTAGATTCTGGTTTAACTGTTTTTTTTCCTGCTCCTCATAGTTTTACGGGGGAAGATTGTGCAGAATTCCATTTACATGGAGGAAAAGCAGTCGTTAATCGTTTTCTCGATGAATTGTCGACATTTTCTGGATGCCGTATTGCAGAAGCAGGTGAATTTTCACGTCGTGCTTTTATGGAAGGAAAATTAGATCTTGTTCAAGCAGAAGGTCTTGCTGATTTAATAGAAGCAGAAACGGAAAGCCAACGGCGTTTAGCTGTTATGGGTACAAGTGGACATTTAACGACGCTTTATCGTGATTGGCGTCATAAGCTTATGAAGGCGCGTGCTTTTATTGAGGCAGAACTTGATTTTGTTGATGAAGCAGATATTCCCAACGCAATATCTGATAAAGTTTGGAAAGATGTTCAGGATCTTTGTACTTCTATTCGGGAATATATTACTGAAGGAGAACGTGCGAGTATTTTACGTGATGGATTAAAAATTGTTATTGCTGGTGCTCCAAATTCTGGAAAATCAAGCATTATGAATCGTCTTTCAGGAAGATCTGTTGCTATTGTAACGGAAGAAGCAGGAACAACCCGTGATGCTTTAGAAATGAGAATTATTCTTGGTGGTTTACCTGTTTTTTTAACCGATACTGCTGGTTTTAGAAAAACAGAAAATAAAATAGAACAGATGGGAATAGAAATTGCTAAACAGCATGTTAGGGAAGCTGATTTGGTTATTTTGGTTTATGATATAGGAAATCCTAAGCAAGTTGATTTACCAGAAACATCGGCTGAAATATGGTGTGTTGGCAATAAGCTTGATCTTTATGAAAAAAATGATCAGCGTTGGTCTATACAATTTTCCGCATTAACTGGTTTAAATTTTGATTATTTTATAAAAGAACTTGAATCATTTTGTCATTATCGTGCTTCTAAAATTGGAAATATTGTTCCAGCACGTAAAAGGCAACTTCAATTATTAAAGCAGGCTGTTAAAGAGATTGAATTTTCTCTTAATTATCATTCTCTTGATCTCAGTTTACGTGCAGAACATCTCCGTTGTGCAAGTGATTTTCTTGGGAAAATTACAGGAGATATTGATGTTGAAGATTTGCTTGATATTATTTTTTCAGAATTTTGTGTTGGTAAATAATGATTCACGTGAAACATTGATTATTTCATAGACAGATTATAAAGATTATGTAATTTATATCCTGTTTCACGTGAAACCTTAGAATATTTTCTACGGAATGAATTAAATGCAATCATATGATGTTGTTATTGTTGGTGGTGGTCATGCTGGCTGTGAAGCGGCTTCAGCTTCAGCACGTGTAGGAGCCAAAACAGCGCTTGTTACACATAAAATATCAGCACTGGGAACAATGTCGTGTAATCCTGCTATTGGTGGACTTGGAAAAGGGCATCTAGTTCGTGAAATAGATGCGTTAGATGGTCTTATGGGAAGAGCAGCAGATGCTGCTGGAATTCAGTTTAGACTACTTAATAGACGTAAAGGACCGGCAGTAAGAGGACCACGAACACAGGCAGATAGACAACTTTATAAAAAAGCAATTCAAAAATTATTAAAAGAACAAGAAAATCTTACTCTTATTGAGGATGAAGTTATTGATCTGGTTGTTAAAGATAATTGTGTATCAGGTGTTATTTTAAAAAAACAAGGAACAATTTTTTCTGGTGCTGTTGTTTTAACAACAGGTACGTTTTTAAATGGCTTTATTCATATTGGTAATAAAACATGGGCTGCTGGTCGTATGGGAGATCAGTCAAGTGTAAAACTTGCTGAACATTTGAAAAAATATCATATAAAACTTGGACGATTAAAAACAGGAACCCCTGCTCGTTTGAGTAAAAAAACAATTGCTTGGGAAGCTCTCCAAAAACAACAAGCAGATGAAAATCCCATACCCTTTTCTCTTTTAACAGAGAAAATTGAACAACCACAAATTGAATGTGCAATAACACGTACAAATGAGAAAACACATCAAATTATTCGCGAGAATATTTATCGCTCTGCTTTATATTCTGGAAATATTGAAGGGTTAGGACCACGTTATTGTCCTTCTGTTGAAGATAAAATTGTTAAATTTGGAGAACGTGATGGACATCAGATCTTTCTGGAACCAGAAGGATTAAATGATGATACTGTTTATCCAAATGGTCTTTCTACTTCTCTTCCTGAAGATGTACAAATTTCTCTATTGAAAACCATTGAAGGATTGGAAAATGCTATAGTTTTGCAACCTGGTTATGCTATTGAATATGATTTTGTTAATCCACAACAATTAACGAGAAACTTAGAATTACGTTCTTTACCGGGTTTGTTCTTAGCAGGCCAAATTAATGGTACAACAGGATATGAAGAAGCAGCAGCACAAGGACTTTTAGCTGGATTAAATGCTGCACGTAAAGTAGGTAAATTAGATGAAATACTTATAAGTCGTTCTACTGCTTATATTGGTGTTATGATTGATGATTTGGTTTCACGTGGTGTTTGTGAACCTTATAGGATGTTTACATCACGTGCTGAATTTCGTTTATCTTTACGATCTGATAATGCTGATACGCGTTTAACACCTTTGGCACAAAAATGGGGTATTGTGAGTAAAATACGTTGGGAATGTTATCAGAAAAAACAACAACGGCTTGATCAAGCACGATCAATATGTCAAAATCTTTTTTTAACACCCAATGAAGCTTCTGCTCATGGATTACATGTTAATCATGATGGAATTCGGCGTTCGGCTTATGATTTTCTTGCTTATCCTCATATGACCTTAGAGCGTCTTTCAGATTTTTGGCCACAATTAAAAACAATTGATTCTAAAACAGCAGAATCTTTAGAAATTGAAGCACAATATGCGGTTTATTTAGATAAACAAGCACAAGATATTGCCTCTCTTCAGAGAGATGAGCGTTTAGAAATTCCTTCTTCTCTCGATGTTCAGGCAATTTCAGGTCTTTCAAATGAACTTAAATCAAAAATTCAAGAAGTGTCGCCGCGTTCAATTGCTGATGCACAAAAAATTGATGGCATGACACCCGCCGCGTTATCGCTTATTATTACACATATTCAACGTCAACGACGTGAAAAGGCTAAAACAGCTTAATGAATTTTTCTACAGAAAAAAAATATCAACAATTATTAAATATTGTTCCTTCTGTTTCACGTGAAACGATGGAAAATTTAATTCAGTTTGAGTCTTTAATACTTCAGTGGAATGCACATATTAATTTGATATCTGCTACAACTATACCAGATCTATGGACACGACATATTCTAGATTCAGCACAAATTTTTCCTTTGTATGCTCATTCTTTACATTGGTGTGATTTAGGATCAGGAGGAGGTTTTCCTGCAATTGTGATTGCTATCTTTTTGAAAGAAAAAAAAGCAGGACATATTAATCTTGTTGAAAGTAATGGGAAAAAAGTTGCTTTTTTGCGAACAGTTATTGCTCAACTTAATCTTCCAGCAACGGTTTATCACGCTAGAATTGAAGATATATATCAAAAAATTCCCATATCTGATATTATAACAGCACGGGGATTAGCGCCGCTTGATACTCTTTTACAACTCATTTTTCCTTTATTAACAGAAAAAACAATAGCTCTTTTGCAAAAAGGTCGGGATTACGCTACAGAAATAAAAAATGCCTCTGCCAATTGGCACTTTGATCTGTTAAAACATAAAAGTAAAGTTGATGAAAATTCTGTTATTTTGGAAATTTCTCATATTCGATCATATAGAGGGTAGAGCAAAATGAGCGAAACACGAATTATCGCTATTGCAAACCAAAAGGGTGGAGTCGGAAAAACAACCACAGCAATTAATCTTGCTACAGCTTTAGCGGCTATTGGTGAAAATGTCCTTATTATGGATGTTGATCCACAAGGTAATGCTAGTACAGGTTTAGGGATTGATCGTAATAGCCGTCCTTTATCTTCTTATGATGTTTTGGTTTCGGGCGTTTCAATTACGCAGGCGGCTTTAAAAACAGCCGTACCCAATCTTTATATAGTTCCTTCTACACTTGATCTCTTAGGTGTGGAAATGGAAATTTCTTCATCAAAAGATCGCATACAACGCTTACGTAAAGCTCTCTATGATGATCCGGAAATGGAAAAAAAATTCAATTATATTTTAATTGATTGTCCTCCCTCCCTTAATCTTTTAACACTTAATGCTATGGGGGCTGCCGATTCTGTTTTAGTGCCTATGCAGTGTGAATTTTTAGCACTTGAAGGTTTAAGTCAATTACTTGAAACAGTAAAACAAGTGCGATCCGTACTTAATCCATCTTTAGAGATCCAAGGTATTGTTTTAACAATGTATGATGGACGTAATAACCTTTCAAATCAAGTTGTTGAAGATGTACGCTCTTTTATGGGAGATAAAGTTTATCGTACTGTTATTCCACGAAATGTAAGAGTATCAGAAGCGCCTTCTTTTGGCAAACCTGTATTGCTTTATGATCTTAAATGTGCTGGGAGCCAAGCTTATTTGCGTCTAGCATCAGAAATGATTCAACGTGAAAAACAAGCACGTGCTGCTGCTTAAAAATGTAAAATTTTTTGTAAGAAAACTCAAAGAGCAAAATTATGAACGATGATCTATCAAAAAAAAGACTAGGACGTGGATTAGCGGCATTGATTGGAGATATCAATTTAAACAACAATATTGCACGTTCATCAAGCTTTGATAAATTAAATGAATCCGGTAGTCTTTCTGAGCGATTTATTTCTATTGAATCTATTTCATGTAATCCTCACAATCCTCGGCGTCATTTTACTGAAACAGAGCTTGATAATTTGACACAATCAATTCGTCAACACGGTGTGGTTCAACCGGTTATTGTGAGGCCTTTAAGAGATCATCCTCATCGGTTTGAATTGATTGCGGGTGAACGGCGCTGGCGTGCAGCACAACGTGCAAATTTAAGTCAATTACCCGTTATTATTCGTGATGTGGACGATAAAACGGCTTTGGAATTGGCAATTATTGAAAATGTTCAACGTGCAGATCTTAATCCTATCGAAGAAGCAAAGGGATATGAGATGCTTCTAAATGAACATGATTATACGCAAGTAGATTTAGCGCAAGTTATAGGAAAAAGTCGTAGTCATGTTGCAAATACGCTTCGTTTGTTAAAACTTCCAGAAAAAGTACAACAATTCTTAACTGATGGACAACTTTCTGCAGGTCATGCACGTTGTCTTATAACCGTTGATGATCCACAAAATTTAGCTGAGAAAATTATTCGTGAAGGGCTTTCAGTACGTCAAACAGAAATACTTGCATATGAGCAAGCTAATCCTAAAACTAAAAAGCGTACCAATACGGAGAAAGATGCTGAAACAAAATCTTTAGAAAAATTACTTGCAGATGTGATAGGAATGAAAGTTATTATTCGACATGGTAAAAAAGGTGGAGATTTAAAAATACATTACTCTTCATTAGAACAATTAGATGAAATTTGTCGGCGTTTACAAAGTTAATCAATTGTTCTAAAAAGATTTTTTTAACAGGTATCTTTTAAAATTTTTATTATTCTATACATATGCTCTTTAGCAAATTCTATATTTCTTGCAGGTAAAGAGTTTTTTTCATAAGTAGAATTTTCTTCATCAGTAAGTACATACAATGTCGCTTGAAGTGCTAGGTGAGCAACAACAAAATCTTTCGGTGTTATATTATTTTCTTTTAAAATATTTACAAGTTTTGGATTATTAAAAATATAGGAAGCGTCTTTTTCAATATTATCATCATAAGTACTGAGATCACTTTTTGTATTTGTTTGTTCTGGTTCTGAAGATAAATTTCTACATTCTGCTTTGATTTTTTCCAGCTTTAAAAGAATATCTTCTGTTAAGGGATAATTTGCAATGAAAGGCGGTATAAAAGAAGGATCATCTATTTCTTGTTTTTTTTCTTGAGCGTATGATACAAAAGGAAAAATGAAGAAAAAACACAATAGAAGTTTAAACATGACGAAAAATTATCCTTTCTTTTTTGAATTTCAATAAATATTTTTCCGTCTGTTATTCTTTATTTTTAGAAAAACATTTGTAAATATAATCGAAATAAAAACAATTATTAGGAATGGTAAAAACACGGTGTTTTTTTAATGCACATACTTTTTTATTAGATTAATGGGATGATATTTTTTAATGTCTCATAGCTGATTAGTTGCTCAAAATGAGTTTTTCACAGCTATTTAAAAGAATTGTTGCTTTGTAAAAATGTTTTTTAACAAATTCAAGATTGTTTAGAAATATAGTATTTTTCTCAGTAGAATATTCCTTTTCAGGTACAAATATGAGAAGCGCTGATATTTCTTTAAGTGCTAAGGTTCCCGCAGCAAAATCTTTCGGTGTTATATTATTTTCTTTTAAAATATTCACAAGTTTTGGTTTACTAGAAATATAGGTAGTGTAGTTTTCAATACTAGAGTGGATACTAGAATCATAAGTTATAAGATTATTTTTTGTTTCTGGAAGTAAGTTTTTACATTCTTTTTCAATTTTTTCCAGCTTTAAAAGAAAATCTTCTGTTAAGGGATAATTTGCAATGAGAGGTGCTATAAGAGAAGAATTATCTGTTTCCTTTTCCTCTGCCATTGTTTGTTGAATATGTATCACGAAAAGAAAAAGCAGGAACAAACGTAATACGAACTTACGCATGGTTAAAAATTGTCCTTTCTTCTTCGAACTTCAGCAAAAACTTCTTCATCTGTTTTTTCTTCCATTACAAGGTTCTTTCGCAATACACTATCATCCCAGCGGAGAAAGGGATTGGTGGCTTTTTCTTGCCCTAAGGTTACTGGTAAAGTCATAGCGTTTTTTGCACGTAGCAAAAAAACTTCCTCTATTCTTTGGTGGAGTTTTTTATTATGTGGGTCAATTGTTAGTGCGAAAAGAGCGTTATTTTTTGTATATTCGTGTCCACAATAGAGAAGTGTTTCATCAGGAAGTTTACGAAGTTTTTTTAAAGAATTCAGCATTTGTGCTGGTTTTCCTTCGAAAAGACGTCCACAGCCCAATGAAAAAAGTGTATCTCCAGCAAAGAGTAAATTCTTTTCAGGAAAATAGTAAGATAATGCGCCTAGAGTATGACCAGGTGTTGAAAGAGCTAAAAGAAGGTGTGAGCCAAAAGAAAAACTTTCATCAGGTTGAAGTGTTTTATCAAGATGATTGATCTTTTCTTTTTCTGCTTCTGGTCCGATAACCGTAGCGTTGTAAACTTGTTTTAATTCTGATAGGGCTTCTACATGGTCGTGATGATGATGAGTTACAAAAATAGTGTTAAGTGTCCAATTGTGGCGCTTTAAGGCATTGTGAATCGCTTTGCCTTCAGGAGCATCTATTGCAGCTGTCATACCACTTTTTTCATCATGAAGGAGTACACCGAAATTGTCTTCTCGACAAATAAACTGTTCAATCAACATATTTTTTCTCCCGAACAGTGTTTGGCGATGAATCTATAAAATAATCGGTAGTGATGATTTTTTTAAGAATCAGATTTGTCCTCTTCTGTAAAAAGTCCTTTTGAATGTTTTATAATTATAGGCATTTGGGTAAGCATGAAAAGGACTGTTATAGGCATGACGCCAAATACTTTGAAACTTGTCCAGAAATTATCGCTAAAATTACGCCAAATTATTTCATTCAAAATGGCAAGAAAAATGAAAAAAAACGCCCAACGATAGGTAAGTTTTTGCCAACCTAAATCATCAAGTTTTAAGGTAGAATCAAGAGCATAACGTAAAAGTGGTTTTTTAAAAAACATCCCTCCAAAAAGTATAAAAGCAAATAAGCTATTAATGATTGTTGGTTTCATTTTTATGAAAGTTTCATTATGAAGCCAGAGAGTTAGAAAGCCAAAAACTAAAACAAATATTCCTGAAATAAGAGGCATAATAGGAATTTGTCTTGCAAGGATCCATGATAAGCTTAGGGAAATAATAATAGCCACCATAAAAATAGCTGTTGCAGGGAAAATAGGCTTACTAAAATTTTGAAAAAATCCAATGTTTTTTATCAGCCATTCTCCCTTATAATTGGCAAAAAAGAAGGCAACCAATGGACCCATTTCCAAAAGAAACTTAAGTGTTGGTGAGAGAGAAATTTTTTTATTGTTATTCATCTTTTTTTCAGAATTATTGTGTAAATTAAGATTAGATAAAGGCTGTTTCATGCGTGTTTTCCTGCAATAGTTTCGGCAAAGTCAGAAGCAGAAAAGGGTTGAAGGTCTTCAATATCTTCTCCTATACCGATAAAATAAACGGGTAATTTATATTTTGCTGCGATAGCGACAAGAATTCCTCCTCGTGCAGTCCCATCTAGCTTTGTCATAACTAAACCATTAACACCAGCAATATCACTGAAAATGTCCACTTGGTTGAGTGCATTTTGTCCGGTTGTTGCATCAAGAGTTTGAAGGATTGTGTGGGGTGCTTGGGGGGTGTGTTTTTTTAAAACACGAATAATTTTTGCCAACTCATCCATTAATTCAGATTTATTTTGTAAACGCCCTGCTGTATCAATAATTAATACATCACTGTTTGTTTTTTTTGCTTTTTCATAAGCATCAAATGCTAAGCTGGCGGCATCTGCACCCAATTTTGTCGAAATAACAGGAGAATTGGTACGTTCACCCCAAATGTGTAGTTGCTCAATAGCAGCGGCTCGGAAAGTATCACCTGCTGCCAGCATAACTTTTAATCCCCCTTCTGTTAATTTGGCTGAAAGTTTTCCAATAGTTGTCGTTTTTCCAGTGCCATTTACACCTACCAGCAAAATAACATGAGGTTTATGGCTGAGATCAAGTTCTAATGGTATTGCAACAGGTTCCAGAACTTTTTTGACCTCATCAGCTACAATAGTATGAATATCATTTGGGGAGAGGTTTTTTCCGTAACGACTGGAAGCTAAAGTATTTGTGATGCGTGTTGCTGTCTCTACACCTATGTCAGCTTGGATAAGAATATCTTCGAGCTCTTGCAGTGTATCTTCATCAAGTTTTCTTTTAACAAAGAGATCGCCAATTGATCCGCTTAGGCGTTGTGAAGAAAGGGATAGGCCTTTTTTAAGGCGCCCAAACCACGCTGTCTTTTTTTGTTCAACAGAAGGTTCAGATAAAATTTCTTCATTCTTTTTTTCACGGATGTTGTCTGTGACAATAATTTTACCAGAAAAGGGAATTTTATCAGAATGGGATTCTAGAAATGGAGATTTTTCATCATATTTTGTAAGTATTGACTCTGGATTTTTTGTTTGTTCTTCTTTTTCTGTGTTTATAGAGATTTGATTATTTTTTGTCTTTTCATTTTTGTCTTTATTTTCTTCTATTATATCGCTTTTATCAGGAATAGAAATCTGTTGTTCAATTTCTTGCTCTTGAGATTTGTTAAAAGAGAATATTTTTTTTATAAAAGATTTAGTCATAAGAATTCTCCTGCTCAAGCAGCGTTTAATTTTGGAGGGACAGCAATCAATTTATCGCCATCATGATCCACGATAAGGGCTTGAACAATTGTTCCTGCTTTTGCACCTTTAACTTGTACAAGAGTATAATCTTCTGTTCGTCCGATTTCATCTTTTTCAACGAGAATTGTTTGTAGACTGTTTTGTAAATGAGCAAGATGCTTTTGGTAAGCCATATCACCTGCTTTACGCAATTTTTCAGCACGCAGCTTAACTATTTTACGGTTGATTTGTGGCATACGTGCGGCAGGTGTTCCTTCTCTTGGACTAAAGGGGAAGACATGGAGATGGGTTAAATTACAATCTTTGATTAAGGCAAGACTATTTTGAAACATCTCTTCTGTTTCTGTAGGAAAACCAGCAATTAAGTCGGCACCATAAACCATTGTAGAACGTTTGGCACGCAATTCTTGGCAAAATTGAATGGCATGTTCGCGCAGATGACGCCGTTTCATCCGTTTTAAAATCATATTATCACCTGCTTGCAAAGATAAATGCAAATGGGGCATGATTCTTGTTTCATAAGCTAAAAGATTTATGAGTTCTTCGTCTGCTTCAATAGAGTCAATAGATGAGAGGCGTAATCGGGCTAAGTCAGGGACATGATGCAAAATAGCTGAAGTTAATTTTCCTAGAGTAGCTTTTCCAGGAAGATCGTGGCCATAACTTGTAAGGTCAACACCTGTAAGGACCACTTCTTGGATACCCCCACCTATCAGCTTTTTAATTTGTTCTATGACAGCACCCATGGGAACTGAACGAGATGGTCCTCGTCCATAAGGAATAATGCAAAATGTACAGCGGTGATCGCATCCGTTTTGTACCTGTACAAAAGCGCGGGTGCGCTCTTGCATTGCACTGACCATATGTGGAGCAATTTTTTGTACTTCCATAATGTCATTGATATGCACCTTTTCAGAATGATTAATACCAAAATCAGGAAGTTGACGATAAGAATGAGCGTGAAGTTTATCTTCGTTTCCTAAAACAAGATCTACTTCTGTCATTGAGGCAAAATTTTGTGCTTCTGTTTGGGCTGCACACCCTGTTACAATGATACGCGCATGAGGATTTTCACGTCTTGCTTTGCGGATAGCTTGTTTTGCTTGTCGTACGGCTTCGGCAGTGACAGCACAGGTATTAAAGATAATAGCACCATCTTTAAGTTGATCTAGCCCTGAAGAAGTACTTTCTTTGCGAATGATTTCCGATTCGTAGCTATTAAGTCGACAACCAAAAGTTACAATTTCTATTGCCATCAGGAGTGATCCTTTTTGTAACACCCTGTTAAAGGGCTTAAAAAACCACTAAAGTGATATTTAATTGGTCCTGTCATGATAATATGATCGTCTTCTCGGTAAAAAATATTAAGTGTTCCCTTTGGTAAATTTACATCAACATGGCGCTCTGTAAGTCCACGACGATAAGCAGCCACTGCACTTGCACAAGCAGCACTCCCACATGCTTGTGTTAATCCTGCCCCTCGCTCCCATGTACGTAAATTTAGACTTTTCTTTGACGTTATGCAAGCAATGGAAATATTGCACCGTTCGGGAAACAGGGGATCATGTTCAAGTTTTGGCCCATATTTTTCTAATGGAATATGTTGAATATCATTTTCAACAAAAAAGATAGCATGGAGATTGCCAATGGATATGAGACAAGCGTCTTTTAGGGGACCAGCCATAATTTCTACGTGATTGGTATCAACTATTTCACGTGAAACAGGCATCTCTTTTGCATTGAAATTTGGGCATCCCATATCAACAGAAATGAGATTATCGGTTTGGTATTTTCCTTCAATAATTCCAGCGGGAGTTTCTAAATGAAATTTTTCACCAAAATTGTGATCTTTAAGCCATGCGATGACACAGCGGGTACCATTGCCACAAGCTTTAGCCATTGATCCGTCGGCATTCCATATTTCTATGCGGAAGTCGGTTTTTTTCTGGGTTGGTGTGTGGATAGCCATGATTTGATCAAAATGCATTTCAGGATCTGCCGACAAAGCAAGGATTGCTTGTGGTGTAAGAGCGTATGTGCTTTCACGCATATCAACAACAATAATTTGATTTCCAAGACCGTCCATTTTGCTAAATGGCGTTTTCATGAAACTTCTCTATTTCTAATGATTACTTATAAAAAGATATATGACTGAAAATATTATAAATTTCTAGTGTTTAATAAATATAAAATTGGGCACATAAATTATTTCTTTTAAAATAAGTGATTTTAACCTGTTTTTTTTAATTTGTTAATTTATCTTTGTAACTATAACAAATATTCGCTTAATTTTTTTGTGAACTTATTTATTGTCGTGGGAGAGAGTACAGACATGGCGTTTTCAAAAGTTTCGTTTTTCGTTGCACTATCAACTGTAATGTTTTTAGGGGGATGTTCAACAACACGGTTTGATGGTAATGACGATGGTAACGCATTAGAAGTTTTTTATCCATCTCAACAAATGACAATATTAGAAGCGTCTGATCTGTCGTCTACTTCTTCGTCGATATCTGAAGATGCAAACGCTCCGATGTATGAAAAAGGAGATTCTCAGAGCGATGGACGAATGGCTAGTCTCGAATTGCCAAGTAATGCTACTGATTTATTTCCTGCAAGTGTTGCTGGGGTGTGGAATCTTTCTATGGGAGGAAAAGTTTGCCGGATTGCAACTCCACAAACAAAGTTTGGACAAGGGTACCGTGCTGGTCCTTTACACTGTCCAGGAATTGCTTCCCAAGTGAGATCGTGGGCTGTTAAAGGAAAAAGATTATATTTTTATAATAACTCTGGACGTGTTATCCTCGTTCTTTATTCTTCAAATGTTGATCGTTTTGAGGGACGTACACTTGATGATCATCCCGTTATTTTAAGTCGTTAAATCATTTTTGATCGTTTATGACAAACTAAACTAGACGGACAGATTCTTGAAAAGTATTTGTATTTTTCATTGAGATCGGTTTGAAAAAGGTTTTTTGGATGATTCTCGTTTCAACACGTTATAAGAAGCTTGTCGCTAAAGGAGAGGTTTGTTTTGATCCCGCTCAATTAGCTATAACAGAATATTTTGATCATTTATTAAAAAAAATTGCGGAACAAAATATCTCTCATCCTTTGCCTTGGATATTTTGCTCTTTCTTTAACAGAATATTTAAAAGGAAAAAACAAAATATTTCTTGTGTTGTAAAACAAGGAGATGAAACAGGTTTTTTTCAGGGACTGTATATTTATGGTGAAGTAGGACGGGGCAAAACCATGCTGATGGATTTGTTCTTTTCTTGTTTGCCTAAAGGTCATAAAAAGCGTGCCCATTTTAATGATTTTATGGCTGATGTGCATGAGCGTATTAATTTTTATCGTCAAGCATCTGGGTGTGCAAAATTTAAACAAGATAATCCTATTTTAGCTGTTGCTGAGGATCTTGCACGAGAAGCAAAAGTACTTTGTTTTGATGAGTTTAGTGTAACGGATATTGCTGATGCTATGGTATTGGGGCGGCTTATTTCTGCTCTGTTTGATAAAGGAATTTTCTTTATTGCGACTTCAAATGTGGCGCCAGATAACCTTTATTGTAACGGTTTAAATCGTGAGCTCTTTTTGCCTTTTATTCAAGTTTTGAAAGCATATGTTCGTGTTGTTAATCTTGATGCAAAAACAGATTATCGCCTTGAAAAATCAAATCTACAACAGATGTATGTATCGCCGTTGGGGGTTCAAGCAAATGAATATATGGATCAAGCATGGACACTTGTATTGCAAGGACATAAGGAGATGTCTGATGAGCTTTCTATAAAAGGGCGCTTTATTCCTATTCCGCGTTTTGGT
The DNA here is from genome assembly GCF_042196205.1 of Bartonella sp. AP21QHHD. Taxonomy (NCBI): domain Bacteria; kingdom Pseudomonadati; phylum Pseudomonadota; class Alphaproteobacteria; order Hyphomicrobiales; family Bartonellaceae; genus Bartonella; species Bartonella sp. AP21QHHD. Next base: position 201,582 of record NZ_JBHIPT010000011.1, read on the forward strand.
GCAGGATGTGCTCGTTTTGATTATGGGGATTTATGTGCAAAGCCTTTGGCCGCGGCTGAATATTTGTTATTAGGAAAGCATTATCATACGATTTTTATTGATAATGTACCGGTCATGGATGATACATGTCGTAATGAAACAAAACGGTTTATTTTGCTTATTGATATTCTTTATGAGCGCCACATACGGTTGTTTATGTCGGCAGCCGCAGGGATAGGGGATTTGTATAAAGGGCATGCGCAGATTACGGAAACATTTGAATTTCAAAGAACACAATCACGTCTTTTCGAAATGCAAAGCTACGATTATTTAAAACTTTGGGAAGAACATTTTCTTTTGAAGAAGAAGCATTGATTATACTTTTACCTTTACGTAAACTGTCAAAACAATAACTTTTTGAAATTAAAGAAATATAATAATTCTGTTGTATTTTTTTTAAATTCACTTTATCGATACATCGTGATAATTTTCTAATAGTTGTTTCAGCGGAGGGTTGTTGTTTCTGTAAGGAGAGAAATTTGTAAATTTCATTTCTTTACTCCTTTTTATGATATTGTTTGAATATGGTTGAAGTCAAAAATATTCAGTATACGGACGTTGATTGGGTGTGCGCTGAATTATCTAAAAGTTAGGAAAAAATAAAATGGCACGGAAAAAAATAGCTCTCATTGGTTCAGGTATGATTGGTGGTACTTTAGCACATATTATTGGGCTTAAAGAGCTTGCTGATGTGGTCTTATTTGATATTACAGAAGGTGTGCCACAAGGTAAGGCTCTAGATATAGCCGAATCTTCTCCTGTTGATGGTTTTGATATCAGTCTAAAAGGTGCTAATGCTTATGAAGCAATTGAAGGTGCTGATGTTGTTATTGTAACAGCAGGCGTTGCGCGAAAACCTGGTATGAGTCGTGATGAACTTTTGGGCATTAATTTAAAGGTTATGGAACAAGTTGGAGCTGGAATTAAAAAATACGCTTCTTCAGCGTTTGTTATTTGTATTACCAATCCCCTTGATGCGATGGTGTGGGCATTGCAGAAATTTTCAGGTCTCCCTACACATAAAGTGGTTGGTATGGCTGGTGTTCTTGATTCAGCGCGTTTTCGTCATTTCTTATCTGAGGAATTTAAGGTCTCTATTAAAGATGTGACAGCGTTTGTTTTAGGGGGCCACGGTGATACAATGGTTCCTCTCGTACGTTATTCAACGGTTGGTGGTATTTCTTTGCCTGATCTTGTAAAGATGGGCTGGACAACACAGGAAAGAATTGATCAAATTATCCAGCGTACCCGCGATGGCGGTGCAGAAATTGTTGGTTTGTTAAAAACAGGTTCTGCTTATTATGCACCAGCAGCTTCTGCTGTTTCTATGGCTGAGGCCTACCTAAAGGATACTAAGCGTGTTGTGCCTGTTGCAGCTTATCTTTCAGGAGAATATGGGGTTAATGATACCTATGTTGGGGTACCTGTTGTACTTGGTGCAGGTGGTGTTGAACGAGTCATTGAAATTGATCTTGATAAAGAAGAAAGAGGTGCTTTTGATCATTCAGTAAATGCGGTTAAAAAGCTTTGTGAAGCTTGTATTGCTCTTGTACCTAGTCTCAAGTAAATTGAACAAGATTTAATTCATTAAAATAAGTATTTAGAATGTTAAAACTTTAGGATTAATAAGATCCATAAAAGAAAAGGACAAATGCATGAATATCCATGAGTATCAGGCCAAACGTCTGCTTCATGAATATGGAGCACCAATTGCAAATGGTGTCGCTGTTTATTCTGTAGAGCAAGCTGAAAAATGGGCGGAAAAATTGCCCGGACCTCTCTATGTGGTTAAAAGTCAGATACACGCTGGTGGTCGTGGTAAGGGTAAGTTTAAAGAACTTGGTCCTGATGCAAAGGGTGGTGTTCGGCTTGCACAATCTGTTGAAGAAGTTGTTGCAAATGTTCAAGAAATGTTTGGAAAAACTTTGGTAACCAAACAAACTGGTCCAGAGGGTAAGCAGGTCAACCGCCTTTATATTGAAGATGGTGCCGATATTGAACGGGAGCTTTATCTTTCACTTTTGGTTGATCGTAGCGTTGGTCGAATTGCTTTTGTTGTTTCAACAGAAGGTGGAATGGATATTGAAACGGTTGCTGAAGAGACACCAGAAAAAATATTCACGCTTCCCATTGATGCTGTAGAGGGTGTTACTTCTGCTGATTGTGCAAGACTTTGTGATGCGTTGAAACTACAAAGTAGTGCGCGAGAAGATGGTGAAAAGCTTTTTCCGATTCTCTATAAGGCATTTTGTGAAAAAGATATGAGCCTTTTAGAAATCAATCCGCTTATTGTGATGAAAGATGGTCACTTGCGTGTTCTTGATGCGAAAGTTTCTTTTGATAATAATGCTCTGTTTCGTCATCCAGATATTTTAGAATTGCGCGATCTTTCAGAAGAAGATCCAAAGGAAATAGAAGCATCAAAGCATGATCTTGCTTATGTTGCTCTTGAGGGTACGATTGGTTGCATGGTTAATGGTGCTGGGCTTGCTATGGCAACAATGGATATCATTAAGCTTTATGGAGCAGAGCCAGCGAATTTTTTGGATGTTGGTGGTGGAGCATCAAAAGAAAAGGTGACAGCTGCTTTTAAAATTATTACGGCCGATCCAAATGTTAAGGGCATTTTGGTTAACATTTTTGGTGGTATTATGCGTTGTGATGTCATTGCTGAAGGTGTGGTTGCTGCTGTTCGTGAGGTTGGTTTAAAGGTTCCCTTGGTTGTTCGTCTTGAAGGTACTAATGTTGAGCAAGGTAAAGCAATTATCAATGAGAGTGGTTTGAATGTTATTCCTGCTGATGATTTAGATGATGCTGCCCAAAAAATTGTTGCAGCCGTGAAGGGAGCTTAAGCTATGTCAATTCTTGTGAATAAAGAGACAAAAGTTCTAGTTCAAGGGCTTACAGGAAAAACAGGAACGTTTCATACAGAACAGGCGCTTGCTTATCATGGTACGCAAATGGTTGGTGGCGTTAATCCTAAAAAGGGTGGAGAAACATGGGAAGGTTCAAAAGGCGAAACTCTTCCTATTTTCGCTAATGTTGCAGAAGCAAAAGAAAAAACAGGTGCAGATGCTTCCGTTATTTATGTTCCTCCTGCAGGGGCTGCGGCAGCTATTATAGAGGCTATAGAAGCTGAAGTTCGTTTAATTATCTGTATTACGGAAGGTATTCCCGTTATGGATATGGTTAAAGTGAAGGCGCGATTAGAAAACTCAAAGTCTCGTCTTATTGGTCCTAATTGTCCCGGTATTCTTACACCAAATGAATGTAAAATTGGTATTATGCCTGGTTCTATTTTTAGAAAAGGTTCTGTTGGGGTTGTCTCGAGGTCGGGAACTTTAACTTATGAAGCCGTTTTTCAAACGAGTCAGGAAGGTCTCGGACAAACAACTGCTATAGGGATTGGTGGCGATCCTGTTAAGGGCACTGAATTTATTGATGTGTTGGAAATGTTTTTAGCGGATGATGAAACCGAGTCTATTGTTATGATTGGTGAGATTGGTGGTTCTGCTGAAGAAGAAGCAGCACAGTTTTTGCAAGATGAAGCAAGAAAAGGTCGAAAAAAGCCAGTTGTTGGCTTTATTGCTGGCCGTACGGCTCCTCCAGGACGTACAATGGGACATGCTGGTGCTGTTATTTCTGGTGGTAAAGGTGGAGCAGAAGATAAAATTGCGGCAATGGAATCAGCAGGGATTCGTGTGTCTTCTTCGCCATCACAGATAGGTAAGACTTTGATGTCAGTTTTGAAAGGCTAAAAGAAAGTTTCACCTGAATAAGAAAAGGTTCTTAGATTCAGGTGAGAAAACTTGAGTATAAAAAGGTAAAACTTTTTTGAATGTTCGAATCACTGCTTGTTTGTAAGCATTTAAAGGTCAAAAAGAGATATAAGGAGACGGAATAAATGTTCCGGAGAAGTATATGGCAAGGCAGGACGAAATAAATAGCCTTTTTGCACAGACATCATTTCTTTATGGTGGGAATGCGGATTATATAGATCAACTTTATGCTCAATATGAAAAAGATCCTACCAGTGTTGATTCACAGTGGCGTGCTTTTTTTGAAGGACTTCATGATAATAAAGAGGATGTTCTTAAAAATGCTGAAGGAGCAACATGGCAGCGTGATCATTGGCCATTAAAAGCAGAGGGTGAATTGATTTCTGCTCTTGATGGTGATTGGTCTTCTCTTGAAAAATATTTTGGCGATAAATTAAAGGAAAAAGCAATAACAGGTGCTGCACAAAAGGGAAAAACTTCCAGTGAACAAGATATTATTCGTGCAACACGTGATTCCGTTCATGCAATTATGATGATTCGTGCGTTTCGAGAACGGGGACATCTTCATGCGCAACTTGACCCTCTTCAATTGGCCGAAAAACAAGAAGATTATAAGGAACTTTCTCCAGAAGCGTATGGTTTTACTCCAGCTGATTACGAGCGTCCCATTTTTATTGATAATGTTTTAGGGTTGGAATATGCAACTATTCCGCAAATGCTTGAGATTCTCAATCGTACCTATTGTTCAACAATCGGTGTGGAATATATGCATGTTTCTGATCCGGTTCAGAAAGTATGGCTTCAAGAACGCATTGAAGGGCGAGATAAAAAAAATTCTTTCACACACCAAGACAAGAAAGCTATTCTGAATAAGCTTATTCAGGCAGAGGGATTCGAACAGTTTTTAGACACTAAATATAAAGGCACAAAGCGTTTTGGACTCGATGGTGGTGAGGCGTTGATTCCCGCTCTTGAGCAGATTATCAAATGTGGTAGTGCTTTGGGGGTTAGGGAAGTTATTTTAGGGATGGCCCATCGTGGTCGTTTAAATGTTCTTTCACAAGTTCTTGCCAAACCGCATAGGGCTATTTTTCATGAATTCAAAGGGGGATCTTACAAGCCTGATGATGTGGAGGGATCCGGTGATGTCAAATATCATTTGGGAACTACCGCTGATCTGGACTTTGATGGTAAAAAAGTTCATTTATCGCTGTTGGCCAATCCATCTCATCTTGAGATTGTTGATCCGGTTGTTATGGGAAAAGCACGTGCTAAACAAGATCAACTTATGGGACATGCGCATACTGATTTACTCCCATTAAGTGAGCGTTCAAAAGTGATGCCATTGCTTATTCATGGTGATGCCGCTTTTGCAGGACAAGGCGTTATCCAAGAAACTTTTGGTCTTTCAGGTCTTAAAGGTTATCGTGTTGCAGGCTCACTTCATGTTATTATCAATAACCAGATTGGTTTTACAACATCTCCACGTTTTTCACGTTCTTCGCCTTATCCATCAGATGTCGCAAAAATGATTGACGCACCAATTTTCCATGTGAATGGTGATGATCCTGAGGCAGTTGTTTTTGTTGCCAAAATAGCAACAGAGTTTCGCCAGATTTTCCATAAACCAGTGGTTATTGATATGTTTTGTTATCGCCGTTATGGGCATAATGAAGGTGATGAACCTTCCTTTACGCAGCCGCTTATGTATAAAGCAATACGTAATCATAAAACAACACTTCAACTTTATAGTGACCAATTGGTAGCAGAAGGAATGGTTACTTCAGAAGAGATTGAGCAACAAAAAAAATTATGGCGCGATAAGCTTGAAGGTGAACTTGAAGCAAGTGCTTCTTATAAACCTAATAAGGCTGATTGGCTTGATGGAAGCTGGACGGGACTCAAAGCTTTTAGTAGTTCTGATGAGCAGCATTCTAGAACAACTGGTGTTGAATTAAAAACTTTAAAGGAAATTGGTCAGAAAATTGTTGAAATTCCGGCAGATTTTCACGTTCACAAAACCATTCAACGTTTTTTAAATAATCGTGCTAAAATTTTTGAAACCGGTGAGGGTGTTGACTGGGCAACTGCTGAAGCTTTAGCTTTTGGTTCACTTTGTTTGGAAGGAGCACCGGTTCGTCTTTCCGGTGAAGATGTTGAACGGGGAACTTTTTCACAACGTCATTCAGTTCTTTATGACCAAGAAAATGAGGCGCGTTATATTCCTTTGAATCATTTACAAAAGGGGCAAGCGCTTTATGATGTTGTTAATTCTATGCTTTCTGAAGAAGCTGTTCTTGGTTTTGAATATGGATATTCTCTTGCTGAACCACGAGGATTAACACTTTGGGAAGCACAATTTGGTGATTTTTCTAATGGTGCACAGGTCATTTTTGATCAATTTATTTCATCCGCAGAGCGTAAGTGGCTTCGTATGTCTGGTCTTGTGTGTTTATTGCCTCATGGTTTTGAAGGGCAAGGGCCGGAGCATTCTTCTGCACGTTTAGAACGGTTTCTTCAACTTTGTGCGGAAGATAATATGCAGGTTGCTAATTGTACAACCCCTGCAAATTATTTTCATATTTTGCGTCGACAAATTAAGCGTGATTTCCGGAAGCCATTGATTTTGATGACACCGAAATCACTTTTACGTCATAAGCGAGCTGTTTCTTTTCTCAATGAAATGGGGCCAGAAACAAGTTTTTGTCGTGTGTTGCTTGATGATGCAGAATGTCTCAAAGATTCTGTCATTAAGTTGCAAAAAGATAATAAGATTCGCCGTGTCGTTCTTTGTACTGGTAAGGTTTATTACGACCTTTATGAAGAACGTGAAAAAAGGGGTATTGATGATGTTTACCTCCTTCGTGTTGAACAGCTTTATCCTTTCCCTGCAAAAGTTTTGGTGAATGTATTATCGCGCTTTTTGCAGGCGGAAGTTTTTTGGTGCCAAGAGGAACCAAAAAACATGGGGGCTTGGTCATTTATTGAGCCTTATTTGGAATGGGTTTTGACGCATATTAATGCGCAATATTCACGTGCTCGTTATGCAGGACGTCCTGCGAGTGCGTCACCGGCCTCTGGGTTAATGGTGAAACACCTTGAACAACTGGCTGCGTTTCTTAAAGACGCGTTAGGTTCTTAATTTATTACTACTCTGATGTATGGAAAAATATTATGACTACTGAAATTCGTGTTCCTACTTTGGGCGAATCGGTTACCGAAGCAACGGTTGGCAAATGGTTTAAAAAACTTGGCGAAGCTGTCGCTATGGATGAGCCTTTGGTTGAATTAGAAACTGATAAGGTAACCGTTGAAGTTCCTTCTCCTGTTGCTGGGAAATTATCTGAAATCATTGCAAAAGAAGGCGATACGGTTGAAGTAAATGCTCTTTTAGGAGTGGTGAAGGCTGGAGAAGCTGGTATCTCCCAATCACTTTCACCTTCTGCTACACTTGTTCCAGCGGCTTCATCTGAATCGGAGAAGCCTGCTTTGAGCAGTGCAATGCCTCCTTCTCCTTCAGCAGCAAAATTGATGGCTGAAAATAATGTTGCAAAAAGCGATATTTCAGGTTCTGGAAAACGTGGACAAATTCTTAAAGAAGATGTTCTTGGTGGATTAAAACAAAGTACAAATGCTCCTACACCCTCTTCTTCTGCGACGAGTTCTTCGGCAACTCCTGTCCAAGAAACACGTGAAGAGCGGGTTCGTATGACGAAATTGCGTCAAACAATTGCTCGCCGTCTTAAAGATGCACAAAATGTAGCAGCAATGTTAACCACATTTAATGAGGTTGATATGTCAGCAGTGATGGATTTGCGCAAGCGTTATAAGGATCTTTTTGAAAAGAAACATGGTGTTAAACTTGGTTTTATGGGTTTTTTTACCAAGGCTGTTTGTCATGCATTAAAAGAACTTCCTGCTGTTAATGCAGAGATTGATGGGACAGATATTGTTTACAAAAACTATGTTAATGTTGGAATTGCTGTTGGAACGGATAAAGGGCTTGTTGTTCCAGTGGTGCGAGATGCAGATCAAATGTCATTGGCAGAGATTGAAAAAGAGATTGGTCGTTTGGGGCGTCTTGCGCGTGATGGAAAATTAGCCGTTTCTGATATGCAGGGCGGAACTTTTACCATTACCAATGGTGGTGTGTATGGATCGTTGATGTCAACACCGATTTTGAATGCACCACAATCTGGTATTTTGGGAATGCATGCGATTAAAGAGCGAGCAATGGTTGTTGAGGGTCAAGTTGTGATCCGCCCCATGATGTATTTAGCGCTTTCTTATGATCATCGTATTGTGGATGGGCAAGAAGCTGTGACTTTCCTTGTGCGTGTTAAGGAAAGCTTAGAAGATCCGGAACGCCTTGTTCTTGATTTGTAAAATACAGTTTTCAGGATGAAAGGAGAAACGGATGTCTTATGATGTGGCTGTGATCGGAGCGGGTCCAGGTGGTTATGTAGCAGCAATAAAAGCGGCGCAACTGGGACTTAAAGTAGCAATTATTGAAAAGCGTACAACATTAGGAGGAACATGTCTCAACGTTGGTTGTATTCCTTCTAAAGCGTTGCTGCATGCTTCAGAAGTGTTTTCTGAAACCCAGCATGGTTTTGAAACGCTTGGTATTTCTATTGGTAAATCTAAGCTTAATCTTGAACAAATGATGGTTCATAAGAAAGCTGTGGTGACAGCCAATACGAGTGGTGTTTCTTTTTTGATGAAAAAAAATAAAGTTGATACTTTTTTGGGGACAGCCAAAATTTTGAGTGCGGGTCATGTGGAAGTTGTTGCCAGAGATGGTAATAAACAAACAATTGAGACAAAAAATATTATTATTGCTACCGGTTCAGAGAGTTCAGGCATTCCAGGGGTGAATGTTGAAATTGATGAAAAGACTATTGTTTCTTCTACGGGAGCTCTTTCACTTGAAAAAGTACCAACGCATATGATTGTAGTAGGTGCTGGTGTCATTGGTTCAGAACTTGGATCAGTTTGGAGCCGTTTAGGTGCTAAGGTGACCATTATTGAGTATCTTAATAAAGTTTTGGGCTCAATGGATGGTGAAGTTTCACGGCAATTTCAGAAATTAATGGAAAAACAGGGGATTGAATATAAAACGGGTGCAAAGGTAACAGCTGTTACACAATCTGGCTCAACTGCTCAGGTGAGCTTTGAATCTGTCAAAGGTGGTGAATCTGAAACTTTAGAGGCTGATGTTGTGCTTATTGCTACTGGACGTTCTCCTTATACAGAGGGGCTTGGATTACAAGAGGCTGGTGTTCAGTTAGATGAACGCGGATTTATTGCAATTGATGCTCATTGGCAGACGAATGTTCCAGGAATTTATGCGATTGGTGATGTCGTAAAAGGGCCAATGCTAGCACATAAAGCAGAGGAAGAAGGCGTTGCTGTGGCAGAAATTTTGGCAGGTCAAAAAGGGCATGTTAATTTTGATGTTATTCCTAGTGTTGTTTATACACAGCCGGAAATTGCGAGTGTAGGAAGGACAGAAGAAGAGCTAAAAACTGCTGGTATTGAATATAATGTTGGCAAATTTCCTTTTATGGCTAATGGTCGTGCACGTGCAATGCAAAAGAGTGATGGGTTCGTTAAAATCCTTTCTGATAAAAAAACAGATCGGGTATTAGGGGGGCATATTCTTGGATTTGGTGCTGGTGAAATGATCCATGAAATTGCAGTTTTAATGGAATTTGGAGGTTCATCAGAAGATCTGGGACGTTGTTGCCATGCACATCCTACCTTATCAGAAGCCGTGCGTGAGGCAGCTTTGGCAACATTTGCTAAACCACTTCATATTTAAAAAGCTTTTAAAAAGTAAATTTTAAAAGGTACGGGGGGCAGAAAATATTTGTGAAGCATGCAACAACATTTTAAAACTTAAAAAAAGAATATAACCAATTGTATTGAAATGTTCCATTTGTTGTATGCTTTTCGATAGTTAATGTTTTAGATATCTGTTGTGCAGTTTTGATTGATTATTCTGTTGTGCACTATCGTTTAGAGCGGTGGTGTTTAGTCTATGTAAAGTTTTATATATGGGGTAGTTTTTATACTGTTATAAAATATTTAAGATAGGATTCTGAGCCTATCTGCGTGCTTTGTGTTAAGAAAACATCTCTCAAAATGCGTAAATCTACTTCGCGATGGTGTTCATGAATGGTATAGCTGTAAAGTTCCTCTTGAAATATATGAAATTCATTCAAACTGTTATAAGACCTATTGTGCACTATAATCTTTATGTTTAGTAAAAGTACACGCTGGTATTATAATACACTTTTTCAGTTCTCAATATTGCTAAAGCTCTTTATTATTTGAGAGTTTTCATAAGAGAATTTTTATTCTGTTCTTTTATCATTTTACCTCACACGCTCGTTTTGTTTGTGATGTGCAGACAAAAGATTTTAATTGCTTCAATGTGAGAGAGTTTGTGATTAAGAGAATTTTACAGTATTCAGCGTTATAAATCAACATGTTGTATATGATGGTGAATCATATGAAGAGAGAAGCCAAGAGGAATTCACCCAAAGAAATTGAATTGTTTAATGATTGGTGTGGGTTAAGGATCTTTGTCATTTAAGATGAAGAGGGGGGAGGGATTGAATATTCTACAAAATACCGCTCTTCTTTAAAAGAGCGGTATTTTTATATCTTTTGTTTATGACACTATCTTTTTGATGATAATGACAAGTTATACAGTGTGATTAAATTAGTTTTTCTTCTCTGTTTTTCTTGATCATTGCTCGCTATGTCTTAAAAAGATGCTATGTCTCTTCTTTAGGGTTGTTAAGAAATCGCAATTTTGCCAAAATATAACGAATAGCTAAAATTTTTTTGAAAACCATAATTACACGAGAATATTAAGTTTGTTTTCATTGGGCAGTTTTGTGATAACTTAAAAAATCAAGCATATGCTTTCTATAGGTATTAAAATTGTAATTTTTTATCCTCTTGTTGTTCTCTTATAAAAGTGGGAAGCCCCATATGATCAAGATATTTAAGGAAAGGGTGGGGTGGTAATTCTTCCACATTGACCATAGTTTTAACATCCCATTCACCTGTGGCAATAAGAAGAGCTGTTGCGGCTGCTGGTACGCCAGCCGTATAGGAAATGCCTTGTGCCCCAGTTTCATGAAAAGCTTGTTTGTGATCGGCTATATTATAGATAAAAATTTCTCTCGGGTTTCCATCTTTTTCGCCTTTAATAAGATCTCCAATACAGGTTTTTCCTGTATAGTCTGGGGCGAGAGAGGAAGGGTTGGGTAAGACGGCCTTTACGACTTTCAAGGGCACGACTTCTTGTCCTTCTGCTGTCTTAATGGGCTGTTCAGATAAGAGACCAAGATTTTTCAGAACCGTAAAAACAGTGATATAACGATCACCAAATCCCATCCAGAAACGGACATTCTCTACATCAAGATTTTTGGAAAGTGAATGAATTTCATCATGTCCTGTCATATAGGCTTTTTGTTTTCCCACAACGGGAAGATCCCATTCATGGCTGACTTCAAACATTTTATTGGAAGTCCATTTTTTATTTTGCCATGACCATACTTGTCCTGTAAATTCACGGAAGTTAATTTCTGGATCAAAATTTGTAGCAAACCAACGTCCATGATTTCCGGCATTAATATCAATAATATCAATATCTGTGATTTTATCAAAATAATCATCGCGCGCTAATGCTGCATAAGCATTCACTACACCTGGGTCAAAACCTGCTCCTAAAATAGCGGTTATACCAGCTTTTTCACATTCTGGACGCCGAGGCCATTCATAATTGCCATACCAAGGAGGTGTTTCACAAATTTTCAATGGGTCTTCATGAATTGCGGTATCGATATAAGCGCATTTGGTTTCAATACAAGCTGAAAGAACAGACATATTAAGAAAGGCAGAACCAACATTAATGACAATTTCGCATTTGGTCTTTTGGATGAGCTTTATAGTTTCTTCTACATTCATGGCATTGAGCGAATGGCTTTTGAGAACACCTTGCTCTTTCATTGTGTTTTTTTCTTTAATAGAAGCAATGATGGCTTCACATTTTTTGAGTGTTCGTGACGCAATATGAATTTCACCAAGAATATCATTGTTTTGAGCACATTTGTGTGCAACAACTTGTGCAACACCTCCAGCACCAATAATGAGAACATTTTTTTTCATTGTAGGTCCATCTCCCTTTTTAATACTGTTGTATGACGTTTTTTATGGTTTATCTTTATGAAAGGCTTTCCTGATAGTCGCTATAGCTGAATTGGCGTTGAAGTGTTAATGTACCATCGCACTCTTTGAGAACAATAGCAGGCATTGTAACGCCATTAAACCAGTTTTTCTTGACCATTGTATAACCTGCTGCATCCTGAAAAGACAGTCTATCGCCTATTTTAAGAGGTTTTTGAAATTGAAATGTTCCAAAAATATCGCCGGCAAGACAAGATTTTCCACAAATCATAATTTCGTGTGGTCCTTGATTAGGTTCTAATTTAGCATTTTCACGATAAATGAGAAGATCAAGCATATGTGCTTCAATTGAGCTATCAACGATGGCTAGATTCTTTTCATTATACAATGTGTCAAGAACACTGACTTCTAATGTGGTGCTTTTGGTAATAGCAGCTTCTCCTGGTTCTAGAAAAAGAGTGACACCATGAGTTTTAGAAAATTGTTTTAAGCGTTTTGCGAAAGCTTCTAGAGGATAATTTTCAGCCGTAAAATGGATTCCACCGCCAAGGCTTATCCAGTCAACAGCAGAAAAAAGTTCTGCAAATTTTTCTTCCATATACCCAAGCATTTGGTTAAAAAGATTAAAGTCAGCATTTTCACAATTGTTATGGATCATCAATCCGTTGATAAGTGGCAGAATTTCTTTGATAGCGCTTTGGTTTGTTTCTCCTAAGCGGCTAAAAGGGCGTGAGGGGTTGGCAAGATCAAAATTTGATGCGCTCATTCCTGGGTTTAACCTTAAACCTCTTTGAATGGTTTTTGTTGCATCAGAAAAGCGTTGAAGCTGTTGGATGGAATTAAAGATGATTTTATCTGCATAACCACAGGCTTCATCAATTTCATCATCTGCCCAAGCCACTGAATAAGCATGGGTTTCTTTGCCAAATTTTTCTCTTCCTAAACGTAGTTCATAAAGGGATGATGATGTGGTTCCATCCATGAACTCAGACATTAAATCAAAAACACTCCATGTGGCAAAACATTTTAAAGCAAGTAAAATTTTAGCTCCGGACATTTCCCGTAAATGAGAAATTGTTTGCATGTTTTTGATGAGTTTCGATTTGTCTATAAGATAATAGGGGGTTTTTATCATCATTTATTCATTCTTTTTTGAAGGATCTTATTGCCAAGATCAACGTTTAGTACAAAGAGTAACAGAATGTCTCAAGAAAAAAGAATCTTAAGAAAAGAATCTGTTTCTGTCTAGCAAGAGAAAGGCTTTCTGTAATTACTGTTGTTTATTATGTTGAGTTTTTTGTTATGAGTATGAAAAAAAAATTATATTATGCTTTAGCTTTTGTATTTGTTAGCATTTTTTTCATTATAACAACCACTCTTGTTAATTGGGGGCAAAATAGAAGTAACGCTAAAGCCAAACTGGTTACTCATACTTCTGTCCAAGATAGTTCGGTGCCTCTGATTTTTACGGGGCGTAGAGAACTTAATGGTTTCAAAGGTTATCGTCATTATCGGCGTGGTTATCGTAAATACAGTGATAATTGGTGGTATCCTGAAGTGGCATTTGTTACATCACCGCACTTAAGCACAAAAGGCGCATCATTAAAAGTTGTACCAGATGCTAAAAAAGTGTTTTTAACGTCTTCTTCGGAAAAATTAGAAAAAAAAGAGCCATGGATGCTTAAACAACATATTGAATCTTGCCGTGCGCGTTATCGCTCTTATAATAAAAATGATAATAGTTTTCAGCCTTTTCATGGGGGGCGTAGGCAGTGTTTATCACGCTTTTTTAAAGGATAGAAATTAAATAAAATTTTAATTGCTTCTTGTCGTGGGCGTTATTGTTCTTACAATAAAGAGAAGACTTGTGTGGTGCGCAGTATTTTCATGCAAGCATTGTTTTTTTTAAAATTTAAATGCTTTTAAGTTTTATTAAATCTTATTATCATTAAGTGTGGAATGGGGGGTGAGAATATAAGTTTTTGTTTTGTCGATGACAAAATATTAAGGTAAAATGGAGTTTAAAGAATGACAACACGGGAAGCAATGTTGGTATTGCTCGTTTTGCTTCCTTTTGGTGGAAGTGCTGTCATTGGCTTTTTTCGTTCGACAGCAAAAAATAATGAAGCGTGGTTTGCTGGGGTCGTCGCACTTTTCTGTCTTATTTTTACAATAATGCTTTATCCGGAAGTTCGCGGAAACCACATAGTGCGTTTAGATATTTCTTGGCTTCCAGAATGGGGAAGCGATTTGATTCTCCGCATAGATGGTTTGTCCTGGCTTTTTTGCTTGCTTATTACAGGGATTGGGCTGCTTGTTGTCATTTATTCACGTTATTACATAGATCCAGCGGATTCTGTACCGCGTTTTTTTTCCTTTTTTTTGGCCTTTATGGGATCAATGATAGGAATAGTTTTATCAGGTAATCTCGTCTTTTTGGTTGTTTTCTGGGAACTTACCAGTATTTTTTCTTTTTTGCTGATCGGCTATTGGTACCATAATGCAAGTGCGCGTGAGGGTGCGCGTATGGCTCTAACGATCACAGGTTTTGGCGGCTTTGCTCTTTTTATTGGAGTTTTATTGATTGGGTATACTGTTGGCAGTTTTGATTTGGATAAGGTGCTACAGTCTGGAGATATGATCCGGTCAAGTTCTCTTTATAGTCCTATCCTTATTTGTATTTTATTGGGAGGGTTAACAAAAAGCGCGCAATTTCCCTTTCATTTTTGGCTACCTAACGCGATGGCTGCTCCAACTCCCGTATCGGCTTATTTGCATTCGGCAACAATGGTAAAAGCGGGATTGTTTTTGCTTGTTCGTTTATGGCCTGTGCTCTCTGGAACAGAATCTTGGTTTTGGCTGGTTGGCTTTTCAGGACTCTCAACTCTTCTTCTAGGTGCCTATTTTTCCATGTTTCAGCAAGACTTGAAAGGACTGCTTGCTTACTCGACTATTAGTCATCTTGGATTAATTACAACACTTTTAAGTCTTGGTAGTCCACTTGCATGTGTTGCGGCGATCTTTCATATGGCCAATCATGCTACTTTTAAAGCTTCTTTATTTATGGCTGCTGGCATTATTGATCACGAGACGGGAACACGTGATATGCGTAAACTGTCAGGGCTTTATCGTTCTATGCCTATCACAGCAACTCTTGCTTTAGTTGCGAGTGCAGCGATGGCTGGGGTTCCTTTGTTGAATGGTTTTTTATCGAAAGAGATGTTTTTTGCTGAAGCTGTTGAAACGCATATGGAATCATGGCTCGATTGGATTGCGCCTTATGTGGCAACGCTAGCTAGTCTGTTTAGTGTGACCTATTCTATACGCTTTATTCATGGCGTTTTTTTAGGACCAAAGCCTGACAATTTACCCAAGACTCCCCATGAACCACCGCATTTCATGCGTTTACCAATGGAGCTTTTGGTGTTTATTTGTTTAGCGGTTGGTATTTTTCCTAATTTAACAATAGGACCTATTTTAGATAATGCGGTCGTGTCTGTTTTAGGACCAATGACAATTCCTTATAGTTTGGCTGTTTGGCATGGGTTTAACACTCCATTAGTGATGAGCTTTGTTGCATTATTAGGGGGCGGATTGCTCTATGCTGTTGGGCATCGTTATTTTTTATCCTGTGATGATGGGGCTCCTTTTTTCCGTCACTTAAAAGGACCGCGTATTTTTGAACGCATTCTCGTAATTATTTCTTGGAAATGGGCCCGTGCGGTGGAGTCTGCTTTGTCAACACGCCGTTTGCAGATCCAATTGCATTGGATTTTTTGGGTCTGTTTTGCCTTTGTTGGTCTTTTACTTTGGTGCGATGGTTTCATTCCAGTGGGGACATTACCGCTTTTTCCACTTGATATTCCTTTTCTCGCTCTTTGGCTGGTTGGCGGATTATGTGCGCTTTTAGTTGCTTGGCGAGCAAAGTTTCATCGTCTTGCTTCACTTATGCTTTTAGGGGGAGCTGGTTTGATGACTTGTGCAACCTTTTTATGGCTTTCTGCTCCTGATTTAGCAATAACACAATTGGTTGTTGAGGTTGTTACAGTCGTTTTATTATTGCTTGGTTTACGGTGGTTGCCTAAACGTTTGCATGACCCTGGGCCAGCTGCTGTTCATTTTTGGGTTCGCTTGCGTCGTTTCCGTGATTTCATCATATCCCTTGTAGGAGGTGCTGGTGTAGCATGGCTTTCTTTTGCAGTGATGACACGTCCCCAAGGTACAACGATTTCTGATTTTTTTCTAACGCATGCTTACTCAGATGCTGGTGGTCGCAATGTTGTGAATGTGTTATTGGTTGATTTCCGTGGTTTTGATACTATGGGAGAAATTGTGGTTTTGGGTGTTGTTTCCCTTACTGTTTTTGCACTCTTACGACGTTTTCGTCCTGCGCCTGAGAGTATTGATGCGCCTTTTCAACAACGTATCCAGAAAGCCTTTGATATAGCACAGCCTAATCGAAATGTGGGAGATACAGTATTGAATTATTTAGCTGTTCCTGCTGTTATTATGGGTTGGCTCTTTCCAATTATTATCGCTTTTGCTATTTATTTATTCATGCGAGGGCATGATCTGCCAGGAGGTGGATTTGTCGGTGGTATTACTTTGGCTATAGGATTTATTTTACAATATCTTGCACGCGATATTCGGTGGGTGGAAACGCATTTGAGAGTTTTACCTTTGCGTTGGATAGGCTTTGGTTTATTATTGTCAGTCGTAACGGGGATGGGCTCTTGGTTTTTTGGATATCCTTTTTTAACATCCTTTTTTCGATATATTCATCTTCCGTTAATTGGGAAAGTTCCCATGGCATCTGCTTTTTTGTTTGATTTTGGTGTGCTTTCTCTTGTGTTAGGAGCAACTGTTCTCATTTTAATTGCACTTGCACACCAGTCAATTCGGAGTTACCGAATCGGTAAGAAACCTATTTTAAAAGAGAAGGAAAATTAATGGAAATTGTTCTTTCTTTGGGTATCGGTGTTTTTGTCGGATCAGGTATTTGGCTTGTTTTGCGTCCACGTACTTTTCAAGTCATTCTTGGTTTGTCCTTGATCTCCTATGGTGTTAATCTTTTTATATTTTCAATGAGTAGACCGCGTAGTAATGCTGCTCCAATTGTTGATCCTACCACTGTTATTAATCCAGCTAATTATGTCGATCCTCTTCCACAAGCCTTGGTTTTAACTGCGATTGTGATTGGTTTTGCAACAACAGCTTTATTTTTAGTTATCTTGTTGGTTTCACGTGGTTTAACGGGTTCTGATCACGTTGATGGACGTGAGGTGCAATAATGGAAATAGGAGTGCATCATCTCCTTATTTTGCCTATTCTTTTGCCGTTAATCACTGGAGCACTTCTTCTTTTTTATGATGAACGTCGTGCAAGACTTAAATCATTCATCAGTCTTTCTTCTGCGGGACTGTTGGTCGTTACTGCCATTTTATTGATTATACGTACTCTTGAAATAGCACCGGCTTGCGATGTTTATCGACTTGGTAATTGGCCGTCTTCTTTTGGAATTGTTTTAGTCCTTGATCGCTTAAGCGCTATGATGCTTTTACTTTCCAGCTTGTTGGTGACTAGCGTGTTGGTTTTTGCGCGGGCTCATTGGTACAAAGCTGGTTCTCATTTTCAGTCACTAATGCAATTTTTTATGGTGGGGATAAATGGTGCTTTTTTGACTGGCGATTTATTTAATTTATTTGTGTTTTTTGAAGTTATGTTAACGGCTTCCTATGGGCTTGCTTTGCATGGTTCTGGTCAGACGCGCGTGCGTGCAGGGTTGCATTATGTTGTGGTTAATCTTGTTGCTTCATTATTTTTTTTAGTTGGTATAGCGCTCATTTATGGAGTCGTTGGTACTCTTAATATGGCCGATTTGGCTGTTAAAATAAAATATATATCTTCTACAGATATTGTTTTGTTCGAAATAGGTGTTGCACTTTTAGGTATTGCTTTTTTGCTTAAAGCGGGTATGTGGCCGCTTAATTTTTGGTTGGTGCCAACTTACAGTGCAGCAGCAGCGCCTGTTGGAGCTTCTTTTGCACTTTTGAGCAAGGTTGGTATT
Source organism: Bartonella sp. AP21QHHD (assembly GCF_042196205.1). Taxonomy (NCBI): domain Bacteria; kingdom Pseudomonadati; phylum Pseudomonadota; class Alphaproteobacteria; order Hyphomicrobiales; family Bartonellaceae; genus Bartonella; species Bartonella sp. AP21QHHD. The sequence goes on from NZ_JBHIPT010000011.1 coordinate 219,672, forward strand.
TATATTATTTTACGTTTAACGTTGCTATGGTTTGGTCCTGAAAGTGAATATTTTAACCATTTTGGTCATACAGTTTTGTTTTATGGTGGGCTTGCCACTATGATTATTGGTTTTATTGGAGTATTGGCGAGCCAAGTTTTGGTGCGTTTGGCAGCTTATAGCGTTCTTGTCTCTTCTGGCACATTGTTGGCTGCGATCGGGATAGGCAATGCAGCACTGACAGCAGGCGCACTTTTTTATATTGTTTCTTCAACTTTAGCACTGGGAGCTTTTTTTCTTTTGGTAGAGTTGGTAGAACGCTGTCAAGATGTGGCTGCTAATGTTCTTGCTGTCACAATGGAGGTGTATGGTGACGATGAAGAGGAGGAAGAAGATGAAGTTGGCATCTATTTTCCAGTAACCTTGGCAATTCTTGGAGCTTGTTTTGGTATCTGTGCCATTTTGATTATTGGATTGCCGCCTTTTTCTGGTTTTGTTGCTAAATTTATGATGTTCATGGCAATTTTAAACCACAGTAGAGAGGATTTTTCTGCTTCTCTTCCGGTTTACCAAGATTGGCTTTTTGTAGTTTTTGTCACTCTCTCTGGTTTTGCGGCTTTGATTGCATTGACACGAACGGGTATCCGAACTTTTTGGGTTTCTCTTGAAGGGCGTATTCCTCGTGTGCAAGTGATAGAATTTGCGCCTATTGCCGTTCTCCTTGCTTTGTGTTTTCTTATAACAATTGTAGCCAGTCCTGTTAGTCATTATATGTCTGAAACTGCTAAGACTTTGTATGAACCTCAAAACTATATTGGGAGCGTTTTAACGGATTTTTCTCTCGAAAATAGGGAGATAAGTAAATGAATCGTTTTTGTCCTTCCCCTTTTTTCAGTGGTGTCATTGTCCTTATGTGGCTTATTTTAAATGGTTTTAGTTTAGGGCAATTGCTTTTAGGGATTTTAACCGCTTTGTTTTGTGGTTGGATGATACGGCTTCTGGAGCCGGAGAAGGTTGTTATTAAAAGCTGGAGTGCGGTTTTTCGTCTCGTTTTTCGAGTATTTATAGATTCTATATTCTCAAATGTTTCGGTGGCTTGGTTTGTTTTAACAAAAAGGTCTCGAGAGCAGAAATCTGGTTTTATTGTAGTACCTCTTCTGCTTCATAATCGCACTGCTTTGGCTATTTTAGCATGCATCCTTTCGGCAACCCCTGGAACTGCTTGGGTTGCCTATAATAGTAAAAAGGGTGAACTTTTGCTTCATGTCTTAAATTTAAAAAATGGATATGATTACAAACAGTTGATCAAACAACGGTATGAGCAATTGCTTTTGGAGATTTTTTTATGAGTATGGTGATTCTTTATTGGGGGCTTTTCTTTTCACAGTTTTTTTTAAGTTTAGCGGTGATTTTCGCGCTGTTTCGGTTGATTCGTGGTCCACGGGCGCAGGATAGAATTGTTGGTTTGGATGCCCTTTATATAACCACTATTCTTTTGTTTCTTACATTCGATATTCGTTCAGGAACAACCACTTATTTTGTCGCAGCTCTCATTATTGGATTGTTGGGATCTGTCTCAAGCATCGCTTTGGCGAAATTTCTTATGCGGGGGGAGATTATTGAATGAAAGATGATATATCGCTTGTGGTTGCTATTGCTATCACAGTTTTCTTAATATTAGGGTCTGGATTGACATTGATCGCAACGATAGGTTTGGTGCGTTTTTCCAATTTTTATAAGCGTTTGCATATGCTTTCAGTATGTACGAGTTGGGGCGTTGGTAGTATTCTTATTTCTTCATTTCTTTATTCAATATTTGTGGACCATTATTTTGTTTTTCATGAAGTGTTGCTGATGTTTTTTTTGTTTTTAACAGCACCGGTAGCTTCTATGTTGCTCTCACATACAGCAGCTTATCGACATCATTCAGAAGAACAGTCAGAAAAACCGCTGGCTCTTTTATTACACAAGACGGAGGAAAAGTTACCCACGTCAGAAGGAACATCAAGAGATGAGAGCCAGCACGGTTCTTGAAATGTAAGAATCTTCCTTATTCTGTGCTTTTTTCTTCTACACAGTGGCTGGGCTTTTCTTCTTTTGGATCATTAATAAGATCGTAAAATATGGCTTCATTTTTAGTTATCCACCAAATGTATTGTCCACCCACATATTTTCCTCCAGAAGCGGCAATTACATTAGAACCAACGATGCGTTTACCGTTCCATTTTAAATCAACAAGCGCAATATTGCCAGCATTATAATAAGTTGCTTCAACATACTCTTTGCTTGTTCCCATATCGCATTGATAGGAGATGGTCTCTGTTGTTGGTTCTGGATTATCTGGTACTTCAATGACTAAAGAACTTGCTAATGCATTAATTGAACCGAGGAGGAGCACACTTAAAGTAATGAAAAATTGTTTAGTAAAAGAAATTTTTTTCATAATATTTCCCGTGTTATTTAAAATAATAATGTTGACTCATCTTTACAGAGGATAGGTTTTTTTTCTTCTGGATCCTGAGCAAGGTCATAAAGCGTGACTTCTTTGTTCTTCTCCCACCAGATGTACTGAGCTCCTGCAAATTTTGCTCCTGTTGCCGCGATGACATTAGCAGCAATGACACGATCACCGTTCCATTTGAAATCAACCAACGAAATATTGTCAGCATTAAGATAGACTGCCTCTACGCGCTCTTTACCTGTTTCAGTATCACACTGATAGGTAATGGTCTCTGTTTTGGGCTCTGGATTGTCTGGTACTTCAATGATTAAAGAACCAGCTAAGCTATTGTTTGAGCTGAAAAGTGATAAACTTAAAGCGGTGAAAAATCCTAAAATGTGCAAAGTTTTTTTCATGATGCTTCCCTATATTCCTAATATTGTGCACAAAGAATAATTTGACTGATACGATGGTGTCTACGGCAGGATTCGAACCTGCGACCCCAGGATTCATACCACTTCGATTTTCACCGCCAGCCTTATCGGCTGTTTGTGGTCTGGACTGTCTCTTCACCTTGAAGCTTTTGCTCTTTAGGTGCTGCCCGTTCAGTCTCTACACCTTTCTCTCATTTGAAAAGAGACTTGGCTCGGGATTGGCATATAGTCGCCCATGAAGCTTTCCCCGAATTTGAGCAGATTCACTTTGAGGATTTCTCCTCAAAGTGCCCAATTTCTTTAGGAATCCTGTGCTCTATCCTACTGAGCTACGCAGACATCATCATATTTAATCTTTAATAGAAGTATAAAAACGAATCAATTATATTCAATATGAATTAACGAATTTCTGTTAATTTTTGTTCCAAAAAGGATAAAACTGCATCTGGTGAAACATTTTTTGCAATAAATGATTGGCCAAGTCCGCGTGTTAATATGAAAGTCAAATTGTTTTGCGAAACTTTTTTATCTTGGGCAATGAGAGTCATTAAAGTTTCAGCATCTGGTAGAGACCTTGGGATATCCTTTAATTGTGTAGGCAATCCTATAGATTTGAAGTGCGCTTCAATGCGTTGTGTAAGCGTGGGGCTTATTAAATTTAATTGAGCAGAGAATTGATGAGCTAGAATTATCCCAATTGCTACACTTTCGCCATGGATTAAACGGTTGGAGTCATAAGCGGTTGCTGTTTCAAGCATGTGTCCAAATGTATGGCCGAGATTTAAGAGTGCGCGCTCTCCCGTTTCGTACTCATCACGTGCTACAATGGCAGCTTTAAATTGGCATGAGCGAACAATGGCCTCTGTTCGCATAGGGCCATTAGAGAAAATTTTCTGCCCATTTTTTTCAAGCCACTCAAAAAAGTCAGGTTGGTTAATGAGACCGTATTTTACTATTTCTGCGTAGCCAGCGCGAAATTCACGCGGTGGCAGGGTATCAAGAAGACACGTGTCAGCAATAACGCATTGTGGTTGATAAAAGGCACCAATAAGATTTTTGCCATATTGGCTATTGATTCCCGTTTTTCCACCAACAGAAGAATCAATTTGTGCAAGAAGCGTTGTGGGCATTTGAATGAAGTTCATGCCACGGCGGATTATACTTGCCGCAAATCCTGCTAGATCACCAATGACACCACCGCCAAAAGCAATAACACAGTCGCCTCTTTCTAAGCGTGCAGCAAGAATTTGATCGATAACAACTTGCAGGGTTGAAAATGATTTTGATTGTTCTCCCGCTTCTACAATAATAGGGACAGTATGAATTTTATTTTTTGTTAATTCTGCTTGCAATATCTCCAAATGAAGGGAAGCAACATTTGTATCTGTAACAAGTGCCAAGCGCGTTTGATGAGGATCTTTTTTATTAAGAGCATGTTTAATTTGTGAAGCAGCTTGTGTAATCAGACCCGGACCAATGATGATATCGTAACAGTGTTTGTCCAGTTTAACAGTGACGGTTTTGGTTTGCATGCTGGTTATCCCTATTGTTAATTTCTGTGTATAGGTAGTGCTGTACGGATCGTATAACATTTTGTGCTACGGTATGACGGCTTTCTTTATGACTGTTAATTGTTAAGTTTGCCTTTGCATAGATAGGATAACGCTGTTCCATGAGTTTTTGCATGGTTTCTTTAGGATTGGCTGTTTGAAGCAGGGGACGTGTTGGGTGCTTTGAGACACGTTGCATGAGGATATCAAGATCGACTTTTAGCCATATGGATATACCATTTTGGTGAATGGCTTTTCGGATATTTTCATTTATGTAGGCACCACCACCTGTTGCTAAAACAAGGGGACTTTTTTTCATGAGGTTTAGAATAACACGCTGTTCAAGAGCACGAAATTCGGATTCACCATAAATTTCAAAGAGTTCCGTGATTGTCATTTGTGCAGCTTTTTCAATTTCTTGGTCAGAATCATAAAAAGGTAAACGAAGCATGGTGGCGACGCGTTTTCCGATCACTGATTTGCCTGCCCCCATAAGACCAACAAGGACAAGTGCTCTTTTATCAAGGGACGATAAGAGCTGATTCTTTATTTGTGTTATGGGGACGCGTTTTTGTCGATTGCTTTTCATAACTTTATTTCGGCATTTATCCATCTTAAAGTCAATTCCTGTTAATCTTTGTGAGGCATAATACGAGATAGAATATTTTTGGGTAGGTTATTGTCTTATGCCAACATTGACTAGATTTTTGATGATTCTTTTCATTTTGCTTTCTGTTCTTTTCATTATAATGGGTGCTCTTGTGGTTTGGGTTGAACCAGTAACTGTGGATATGTACATTGATGTTCCCTTGAATTCATGGAATCTTTCTACGGAAGCGAATCAATGAAATGAAAAGTGGTGCTGTGATAGATCATTTTCTTGAGATGATGAGTGCGGAGAGAGGGGCTTCGTCTCATACGCTTGCGGCTTATCAGCATGATTTGCAGTGGGCACAAGACGAATTGTCTTCACACTCTGTTTCGCTTTTTTCAGCACAAAAAGAAGATTTAATTACTCTTTTGTCACTTATGCATACTTTTGGTTTTGCGGCATCGTCGCAAGCGCGCCGTTTATCAACTTTGCGTCAGTTTTATCAATTCCTTTATGCTGAAGGGTTGAGAGCAGATGATCCCTCTCATGATATTGATGCACCTCGTCAGAGGCGTCCTTTGCCCAAAATCATGAGTGAAGATGCAGTGATAAAATTGCTTGATTTTGCGGAGTTAGAAGTCAACCAAGCAGACTATGGGTCCAAAGGTTATTTCCGTGCACTGCGTCTTCAGCTATTGATTGAAATGCTTTATGCAACAGGGTTACGTATTAGTGAGTTGGTGAGTCTGCCGGTTCAGTCTGTTCGAAGGAATGAATACAGCGTTTTGGTTCGTGGTAAGGGCAAAAAAGAACGAATGGTGCTGTTATCAAAAAAAGCATGCCAAGTTCTTTCACAGTGGTTAAATTTGCGTGATCAGGGAAAGGACGCTACGAGTTCTTATCTTTTTCCTGCGCATTCCGAGACAGGATATATTGCTCGTCAAGTCGTTGCACGAGAGTTGAAAAATCTCGCTAGAAGAGCAGGGATAGGAAGTGATAGCTTTTCTCCCCATGTGTTGCGTCATGCTTTTGCTAGTCATCTTTTGCAAAATGGTGCTGATTTGCGTGCCGTTCAACATTTGTTAGGTCATTCTGATATTGCTACCACTCAGATTTATACCCATGTGTTGGAAGAGGGACTTTATCGTTTAGTCAATGAGCATCATCCACTTGCCGATGAGCAAAAGGCTCGTTAAAGAAAAGGTGATGTTTTTGAAAAAGACTTTATAAAGCAAATTATAAGTGTATAAGTGACACTGAATGAGTTGACACAAATGTATAATTATCTTGATTTTGAAAAACCAGTTGCTGATCTTGATGGGAAAATTCTTGAATTAAAAAAAATTTCTCAGGAAAAAGGCAGTCTTGATATGAGTGACGAGATTGCTCGTCTTGAAACGCGTTCTCAAACAGCGTTGCGCGATATTTATAAAAAATTATCGCCGTGGCAAAAAACACAAGTCGCTCGTCATCCGGATCGTCCCCATTTTATGGACTATTCTAAACGCCTATTGAGTGACGTTACGCCTTTGGCCGGAGATCGCAAGTTTGCTGAAGATGAGGCTATTCAAGCGGGGTTTGCACGCTTTAAAGGTGAGGCCGTTGCTTATATCGGTCAAGAGAAAGGTCACGATACGCAAACACGTTTGCGCTATAATTTTGGTTCTGCGCGTCCAGAAGGCTATCGTAAAGCTGTACGTATTATGGAAATGGCTGACCGCTTTGGTTTGCCACTCCTCACTTTTATTGATACAGCAGGTGCTTATCCTGGGGTAAGCGCTGAAGAACGTGGGCAAGCGGAAGCAATTGCTCAATCAACAGCTACAACTTTGCGTTTGAAAGTTCCTGTGGTTTCCGTTGTTATTGGAGAAGGCGGTTCTGGAGGGGCGATAGCAATCGCGGCTGCCAACAAAGTTTATATGTTGGAGCACGCAATTTACTCTGTTATTTCACCAGAAGGAGCAGCTTCTATCTTATGGCGTGATCCAGCTCGTGCAAAAGATGCTGCAATGAATATGCGTATTACCGCTCAAGATTTGTATCGCTTAAAGATTATTGATGGCATTATTTCGGAACCTTTAGGGGGAGCGCATCGTGGCAAAGAGATTGTCATTGATGCAACGGGTGATGTTATTTCAGAAGCTTTAAAAGCTATGGCTGGAAAAGATGGTCAAGTGCTTAAACAAGAGCGAAGGGAAAAATACCTTCAAATTGGTCGATCTCTAACATAGGTTATTTTTTGTGAGGGGTGTTGGATTGGAGTTTTATTCGATGACATTTAGCAGATTCCTTGCTGTGTGTGTGTTGTTTGTAATGGGACTATTGACAGCATGTGAAGGAAGATTACCAGCCTCTATTCGCGCTAAAGTTGAGCAGCCGTTGCCGCAAGAAATCAAAAATAGAATGGTTCTGTATGATATAGATCCCTATGCACCGATTATGATGCGGTTTTTTAAGGAAGAAAATCTTGCTGAAGTTTGGAAGCAATCTCGTTCAGGACCTTTTATCTTGGTTGCTCGCTATGGCATTTGCAAATGGTCTGGTAAGCTTGGACCTAAATATAAAGAAGGGGATCTTCAGACACCAGAGGGTTTTTATACTATTAGCGCAAACCAAATGAATCCTTATTCAAAATATTATCTCTCTTTTAATATAGGATTTCCTAACCTTTATGATCAGGAAAATGGTCGCACAGGAAGCAATCTTATGGTGCATGGTTCTTGCTTTTCCGCAGGTTGTTATTCTATGAGTGATAAGAACATGGCTCAGATTTATGCGTTTGCACGGGATGCTTTTAAAGGAGGACAAAGAGAGTTTCAGTTGCAGGCTTTTCCTTTCCGCATGACCAAGGATAATATGTCACGTCATAGCAAGAATCCTCATTATCAATTCTGGGTTATGCTTAAGAAAGGTTATGATTTTTTTGAAAAAAATCGTCAACCTCCAACTGTTGAGGTTTATGGAAAACGTTACGTTTTTAATCGCGATATTGATAAAAATTCAGTTTCTCTAATGCAGTGAGTGTTATTGTATCCTACAGCACCGTAAACACTATCACTTAATAATGGTGATACAGGATATGCAAAAACTTTGCACATAAGGTGTTTAAGTGAGTAGTCAATATTTTAAAGCGCAGAGTTTTTTCATAGAGCTTTATGTAAGTAAATCATATGAAGTGGGAAGCCAAGAGGAATTTTCTCAAAGAAGTTGGATTGTTTGCACATCGTTACTGGTATCAATCTTCGTTTTTAGTGAAGAGTAAGTTAACATGAAATGTACCTCTCTTTTTATTTCTTTCAAAGAGTTTTATTCTTTTATGCTGTAAAATATTGTCTTGTCGTGCTGTTATATAAGATACATTCACATATTTTAAAATGCGATATTGCCTCTGTCTGATTTTGGTTTTTTTCTTAACAGGGATTTTGATTTCAATTAGCTTGAGTAAACATAGAGTTGAGCAGAATATTTTAGAACCAAGAATTTGGCCAATCGGTCTGTGAAATGAATCATATGAAGTGGTTTGCAGATGAAGCGCATTTAGAGAGAAAACAATCTGTTTGCAGATTGATGGGTATTAAATTTTTTATCATAACAATTTGATTTATAATGATAATTTAGTGTTATTCAAGTTAAATTAGAACCCTGAATACCATAAGATTCTCTCATTTCAAAGCCGTTCCATGTTGAATAAATTAAAACCATTTTCTTGCACGTTACAAGCGGGGATAACCGCGTGGGTGAAACTGTGCAAGAAAGACTAAAATGCTTTTTACAAACCGTCTCAAGTACCAAGGGCTTGTTTCAACATTGGGAATTAGCAAAGTGTGTAATGGTGCCGGTTTGCTTCTTTAAAAGCATAAAGATGGTGGTGCCAATGAATTTAATATTATATCATTGAAGGGGAGAAAAAATTAAAATTTTATTCTTGGAATGACCAGAGGATTTTCTAAGAGAGCTGTTTTGTCTGCAGTATCTATTGCTGGTTTATTAAAAAAAGCATTGAGGAGCTTTTGTATTGCGTCTTTTTCAACACCATCGGCAATGATGACAAAACGTGTTTGTTTTATTCCTTTTGGCCATGCCGGCAATCTTATGGGAGGATGAAAAAATGTTTGTACGCCATGTAATACAAGTGGGCGATAAGGGTCATCACGCAATGCGATAATTGCTTTAATACGTAATAATTTTGTACCATAACGCTCTTGTAGGAGATCTAAAAAAGCTTCAATTGTGGCGTAATCAACAGGACCCTCACAGTTTAGTGAAAAGGTACGAATGGTTTTATGGGGGGTATGATCATGTGGGGTAGTCGTAAGATTTTGTTTAAGTTTTGTATTTTCTACTTTTTCATCCCATAATGTGTTATTTATTAATAGATTTGAACAGAAATCTTTAGAATGGGCGTCAATGATTTGTGCTGTAGGATTCATTGTTTTAAGTGTGCTAAGGAGTGCATCTGAAAGCGTTTGTGGGTCTCTAAGATCTGTTTTGGTGAGAATGATTTTATCAGCAAATATTAATTGTTTATATATTTCAGGATAGCGCTTACATATGGAAAGTGGACTTAATGTATCAAATGTTGCAAGAACAGCATTTATGGACAATGTTTGAATAAACAATGGGTGGCTTAAAAGTATTTGTAAAATAGGGGCGGGATCAGCCATCCCTGTGGTTTCAATGATAATATGATGGAGTTGTTTGATCTGTCCTGTCTGAACGCGATTTATTAAATCAATTAATGTGTCGATGAGATCACTGCGTAAATTACAGCATAAGCAACCATTGGCAAGCTCAATAATTCCTTCTGTCGTTTTTTCAACCAGAAGGTGGTCGATACTGATTTCGCCGAATTCATTGATGATAACAGCACATTCTGTTAGAAGAGGGTCTTGTAGCATACGGTTGAGCAAAGTTGTTTTGCCAGAGCCTAAAAAACCCGTAATAAGCGTGAGAGGGATGCGCTTTATTTTCATGTTAATCATCAATCATAGTTTTGTTTTTAAAAAATATATCTCAGTATGTCTAAGCAATTTATAATGATGTTCGTGAGGGATATAATGGTTAATCCCCCATGAAATCCATTGTACCACTATCTTTACGCTTATAAAGGTAGGTGCACGTGGGTATATTATACACTTTTAGCGTCAATGTTATGATAATTTTTGGTTCTTGAAAGGACTTATAGGAAGGATTTTTATTCCTTGTTTTAATTATTTTATCTACATGTTCATCCACCTTGTGGCGCGCAAGAGACTGGTTTTATTGATTCAACAAATACAGATTTGAAATGAGAGAATCTTACAATACTTGTGGTTTTGACATAAGGTACAAAATAATTAATTATCATTATAAATCAAAGTATTATAATTAATTGTAGATTATGATTTATGGCTTTTTATAGAATGGTTTGCGTGCCTTTTATACGGAATATAGGGTTTTCTTAGTGGTTTTACTGTCATTTTAGGTGTTTGTGGCGTACGAATGAGGTGTACTGATAAAGGATGAGAAAAAGAAGGTGGAGCAGTGATAAAAGGTGAGGTGAGAATAATATTTCCTTGATCATCATATGAATTTGCATGCATTTTTATGGCTTCAGGTGTGCATGTTTGTTGTCTCATATTGTTGGCTTGTGTTATGTTGCTCCCATAAGGTTTTAATGTTGCTAGTGTTAATTGGGGGCTTCCTTGGTGCAAAAATCCTATTTCAAGAAGTTGTGCAGCTTTTTCTTCTCTTTCACTTATGTTGTTAGCACCTAGAATGACAGCAATAATTGTACGTTTATTGCGGGTGGCTGAGGCAACAAGATTAAAACCAGAGGCACAAATAAATCCTGTTTTCATACCGTCTATCCCATAAAAACGGCCAATGAGGTTGTTTGAGTTATGTTGGATTTTTCGATTATTACCAAAATCAATGGCTGGAATAGAAAAATAATGAGCATATTGTGGAAATTCTCGACGTATTTGAACGGCTAAAAGAGCAATATCGCGTGCCGTGGAGTAGTTTTGAGGATCTGGTAAACCACTTGCGTTCGCAAAATGGGTGCCAAACATGCCTAAACGTTTAGCTTCGCTATTCATTTTACGTACAAAATCTTTCTGTGAACCCGCAACAGCTTCACTCATGGCAATGGCTAAATCATTGGTAGATTTAACCATGGTGATACTTAAGGCTGTATCAAGTGTGAGTACAGAACCAGCTTTATAGCCTGAACGATATGAGGGAGCTTTTGCGGCGTATTCGCTGATGGTGATATGTTTGTTTGGTGAAACTTCCCCTCGGCTCATGGCACGAAAAATAACATAAGCGGTCATTAATTTTGTCAAGGAAGCAGGATACCAACGCTCAAAAGCTTGATTATGTTTTAAGATACGCCTCGTTGTAACATCAACAGAAATAAAAGGCTGCGCTAGAGCAACAGCGCTGGATAAACTCAAAATCACAGAAAAAAATAAATTATAGAAGAGACGTCGCATTAATTTAAATCTAGTTCCCTCTTATTCGTTATTTAGAATTGTTTTAATGTAGCACACAAAGCATTTAAGTCTAGGATAGGAAGGAAAGATGGTTAATTGCTGTATCCGTTGTGTCTGTGGGATAAAAACCAATTCTCATTTTTATTTTCCCCTTGAATTTGGTTTGATGACTTAAGTATCTCAAGAAATACTTTTTAAATAATGAAGATTGTACAAGATTTCAGGCTCTTGGAGGGATTGAATTTCTCAGAAAGGAATGAATCTGCATAATCATGCATTTTTCTTGCTCTCCTGTTAGGATAGCCCTTGGCACTTGAGACGGTTCGTAAAAAGCATTTTAATCTTTTCTTGTATCGTTTTATTCACACAGATATCCCGCTTGTAATGTGTAAGAAAATGATTCTAATTGATTCAACCTAGAATAGATTTGAAATGAGAAAATCTTACGGTATTCAGGGTTCTCATTCAAGTTGAATAACGCTAAAACATCCTTATAAATCAATGAGATGTATGTTATTTAAATGATTTTAAAGAGAGGAAGAATTCTTTTTCAAAAAAATTTACACATTGATCATTTCTTATCATGTACAAGTGTTTTACAATTTTAAATTAGAAAGTTTGAAGTATCTTTCTTATATTTTTTTCCCTATACTCCGCTCAATATACAAAGTTATGCATTATTCTTATCAATCAGTGCATTGTTTCATGTTGATTTAGTTTTTGAAGTTTCTGAACAGCGTATGGTGGCATAGGAGGAGGGGTAGGGTCTTGAGCTGCTAAGAGAAGCAGTTCATCACACGCTTTTTCAGTTTTTTGGACAAGTTGATCTAGAAAATCACGTTTGCTTAAACCAGCCTCTATCGGGGGAAGAATACGGACACGAATTGTTCCGGGATAGCGGCGAAAATTATTGCGTGGCCAATATAAACCCGCATTATGTGCAATAGGAACAACTTGAAGTCCTAATTCATTATAGAGCGCGACAATTCCTGACTTATAATCTGGTTCTTGACCGGGTTGTCGGCGTGTTCCTTCGGGAAAAATCAAGATTTGGCGCCCTTGTTTTACTTTCTCTTTTGCTTTTTGTATAATCATTTTTAAGGCTTTGATGGGTGTTGTGCGGTTAATGGGGATAATTTGCGTTTTTGCCATATACCAGCCAAACAATGGAATCCACATCAATTCACGTTTTAAAATGAGAGTGGGATCATCAAAATAAGGAACAAGACTGAAAGTTTCCCAAGCCGATTGATGCTTTGGAGCAATGATATAGGGTCCTTTGGGAAGATTTTCTAAACCTTCAATCTCATAACTTGTGCCTGCGATGTATTTTTGCAAAAAGAGTGTAACGCGCGCCCATGTTTTAGGGACAATCCATGCCTTTTTGCGGGGCATTAAAAAATAAACGGGAGCGTAAAGAATCATTTGTATGAAAGTTGTTGTATAAAAAGCGAACGTAAAAAGAATAGAACGAAGGATAAGCACTACATTTTCCATTTTATATCTATAAGAAGACTTCGTATATAATATAATTCACATGAGAAAACATCTTCTTTATGTTTTTTCAAGCATCTATTTTTTCGGTAACTCATTTTCCGATATTTAAAAACAGAAGGAAAGAGGTTAATGGAATTACAAAAAGATAAACTTTTTATTCCACGGATTTTATCTATTGCGGGAACAGATCCTTCTGGTGGCGCTGGAATGCAGGCGGATTTGAAGGTTTTTTCAGCTATGAAAACTTATGGTATGAGTGTGGTTACAGCTGTTGTTGCACAAAATACTCAGGGTGTGCGTTCTTTTCAGGCATTAGATGCTTCTTTTGTTGCAGATCAAATTGATTCTGTTTTTGAGGATATCCATGTTGATGCCGTTAAAATTGGTATGGTTGCAAATGCTCAGATTGCACAGGTTATTGCAGAACGTCTTGCTTATCATAAAGCGCGTTTCATTGTTTTTGATCCGGTTATGGTTGCAAAAAGTGGTGATGTTCTTTTAAAGTCTGATGCAATTGAAATTATGCGTGATGTTCTTGTGCCGATGTCAACTTTGATCACGCCAAATTTGCCTGAAGCTGCACTGTTATTGGGGCGTGAAGTGCAATGGTCTTTAGAGACTATGTATCAATATGCTCCACGACTCTTGGCGCTAGGGTGTCATGCAGTTTTGTTAAAAGGGGGACATTTGAATACGCTGACCAAAAATAGTACAGAAAATTACGATTGTTCTAGTCCAGATCTTTATTGTGATTGTGAAAACCTTGTTATACTTGAAGCCTCTCGTCTTTCAACTACTCATGATCATGGGACAGGGTGTACCATTTCTGCTGCCATTGCAGCTCTGTTACCTACCCAACCTTTGGATTGCGCTGTTAAACAAGCAAAAGATTATTTGCATGGCGCTTTAACTGCCTCAGATGCTTTAAAAGTAGGGAAAGGGCGAGGGCCGCTTCATCATTTTTATGCATTATGGAAAGATTAATACAACGGTTGATAGTGAAAAATCTTCACTCTATGAATTTGTTTCGTCATTATATGATGTTTTGGACTTATGACTGATAAATGTTAGCGTATTGTAGCTTAACAGTTATTTTGTATTAAGAAGGATAAGAAAAAATGTTATAATTTGCTTCTTTTATATATTTTTTACGATTAATCTATCCTGTTTTAGAGGCAATTTTGAGTATAAAAAAGAGAGCAAGGAATTGTAAAATCAGGATTTGATAGCAAAAAGAGTAGAGGGAAAGACCTTTTACAAGGCGATATTAAAGCTAGCGGATCCACTATATTCGCTGTTTCTTATATTGGTGGCAAAACAGCCATTCAACCGATTGCACAATTTGCGGGGGCTTCTCCTGTAAATTCATCTGCGAGAGAGCAAAGAGACAAAGAC
>NZ_JBHIPT010000012.1:0-10561 GCF_042196205.1 Bartonella sp. AP21QHHD
ACCCAAAAGCCAATCCTATCACCAGCAAACCCTTGGCAGTATTGTTCAAGAGATAGCAGAGCGTAATGGCTATACACCAAAGGTTGATCCTTCTCTTGCAAAAATCGTTATGCGTCATATTGATCAAACATCGGAAAGTGATATGGCTTTTGCTGCACGCCTCGCAGGAGAATATGATGCGGTAGCAAAACCCGTTGATGGCAAGCTTGTTTTGGCTAGACGGGGGGAAGGCAAAGCTATCACTGGTGAAACACTCCCCGTTATTGTTATTCATGAGAAACATTGTACCTCTTGGGATTTTAAATACAGTGCGCGTGATGAATCAGGTGCAGCCAATGGCTTAGAAACAGATGTGGGAGACGACCAAAAAGCCGCGGCTGATGCACGAGAACCAGAAGAGATTGATGATGATGAAAACTTTATCCATATGGATGACAATGACAGAGCACCATCATCTGAATCGGAAAAAGCAGAAAAAGAATCTGAGAAAAAAGAAGTCAAAGTTGGCAAAGCACCGTTTCATGAACTCAAATATACCTACCATAACCAATCAGAGGCTGTTGCAGCCATTGCTGCTTATCGCAATAAATCATCACGCGGTAAGTCTTCTTTCTCATGTGATATCGGAGGTAATCCGTTTGTACAAGCAGAAGCAAAACTTGTTCAAGAGCCCCCTTTCCGCCCCTATATTCCAGCAGAATGGCGTATCAAAAGTGTTAAGCACAAACTTGATAAAACGGGTGGTTACACCACAAAAATAGAATGCGAACTTTTTGATGCATCACAAGAAGATGCGGCTGGAAACGTTGCAAACACAACACCAGACAAGGATGATACCCTTGATCCAAACGCCCCACCAAACGCTTCACATGACGAAGGTGAAGGCGTCATCCATATGGATGAAGAAGATAGATAAACAAAGCTATTTTATGATGATAAAAAGAAATACTATTTTTATTTTACTATTCCTAAAAATACAGCCAAACAACGTTCAATCTCCAGCATTTCCTTTGCTTGAAGAGAGCCAAAAATGGAACTCATTTTGTCACATCTTACCGTCATAATCTTATCAATCATTACTTGCGAAGGTTTTTGCAAACCATTTTTAGCGTTTGGCTGAATCGTAATGCGGAGTAATGGCGCATCAACAAGCGTGCTAGTAATGGGTAAAACCGTTACACTTGTATGCTCACTGAATTGATTAGCTTGAATGATTAACGCAGGTCTTGGTTTACCAAAATCGCCTTGCATAGCTATTGTGACGAGAGATCCACGCATCATTCTGTCCAGCCATCAACATCCATTAAAGATTGATCCATCAACAACTGCATAGATGTATCTGTTTTATCCATTTTTGCGACTAAGCGACATTGGCGTCGGCACTCTTCTGCAAAGTTCGGTTGACGCGTATCTGGTACCCAAATTTGCATTAAACGCAAACCTGCTTTTCTTTGTGCGTTGCGATGTTTTTGAACGCGTTCATTAACGTGCATTGTAGCCATAACAAAATCTCCATTATGTTTCATGTAACGTATAACACAGAAAAAAGTTACATGAAACACTACTTTTAATAAAACGCAATAATTACAATTTTAATCTATCAATCTGCCCCACCTTTTGTGGGGCTTTTTTATAGGAGCAATACATGAGAACAATATCACCAGAAGGGTTAGCACTGATTAAACAATGGGAAGGTTTACGTCTCAATGCCTATAAAGATGCCATTGGAGTGTGGACCATTGGTTATGGACATACAAACAATGCTGGAAAACCTTTTGTTCATAAAGGTATGGCAATCACCGAAAAACAAGCAGAAGAACTTCTTTGCCAAGACTTAAGACAATTTGAAAATGCCGTTGAACAAGCCGTTCAAGTTGCTTTAACCGATGAACAATTCGCGGCTTTAGTCTCCTTTTGCTATAATGTAGGAACAACAGCCTTTTGTAACTCGACACTGTTAAAAAAGCTCAATCAAGGTGAATATGAAGCTGTCCCTGCAGAGCTACAGAAATGGACCAAAGCAGGCGGAAAGCGTCTTGAAGGTCTCGCACACCGGCGTGCAGCAGAAGCAGGCTTATGGGCGAAAGGTGCTTTTGTTTCCTCTAACTACCAAACCGTAGAAACGCAAGCACCAACGGGACTTTTTAAAGCTGAAGCTCTTGCACCAGTTATTGGTTCTTTTTCAGGGCTTGGAGGCTTATTAGCAGGCAATGGTCCAGTGCAATGGGCATTTGCTACCATTATGGTTTTAGCCGCATGTGCTGGCATTTTCTTTGTTGCTAAACGTTTTCAGGAACACCGTTTATGATCTTATGGATGAAAAGAAATCTGCTGTTAATAGGCGCGGCTCTAGCCGCTTTTTTTATGGCTTTGGCAAAAGCTTTTACCCTTGGAAAAAAGGCAGAACAGCAAAAGCAAACAGAAAAAACCTTAAAAGCAGCAACAACACGGCTGGAGGTGGAAAATGAAGTTAATCAGAAAAGTGATACTGATGTGCGTACTGCTCTCTCTCGTTGGTTGCGGGACAAATAAGTATGTCTCTTGTGTTGGTTGGTTGCCAATTTATTTAGAGAGGCAAGATGTTAACGTCATCAGTTCCAATTTAGCAAGAGATATCTTAAAGCATAACAAGCAGGGCGAACGTGTGTGTGGGTGGAAACATGGCTAAGAAAAAAACAAAAGACGATACAGAGCTTACAGAAGGAGAAAAAGAAATCCTTCAAGAAATTATCATGACCTACAAAAGTATAAAAGTGATGTCACGTTATACGAGATGGATTGTACTCATTATACTCTTGCTAGCGCTTGATTTTTCACGTCTTATAGATGCATTGGTAAATATTTTTACACAAAAACCAAATATCCGACTCTAAATACATTCTGAGATGTGCGAAACTGTTTAGCAAATGAATTATCAATTTCGCGCGTCTCGCAGATGCAAGAAATAATGTCGTTTTACACATCTCAAACAGTGGTTTTCAAAACATTAACAATTTGATCCCCTTAGGTCGCTCCTGTTATAAATGCAGCCCACTGTTCCATAAGGGTATGTCGTTGTTCTAAAAAATCTGTCCGCATATAAGCTTTTGTCACTGAACTCCCAACGGAATGCGCAAGAACAGTTTCAGCAATCTCAAATGGTGTTGACGTTGTTTCTGCTATCCAGTCACGAAGACTAGATCTGAAACCATGGGGTCTATAATCAAAACCTTTGTCTTTCATGAATTTAGAAAGTGTTACATCAGATATAGGCTTTCCAGAACTCCCAGCAAATAAAAAACCATTTTTTTCAAAGGGGAGAGATTTTTCAATCACTTTTAAAGCTTCATCACTCAATGGCACGCGAAAATCTGAAACCTTTCCTACAATGCCCTTCATATTTTCTTTTGGTATCGTCCATATATCTTTATCTATTTGTTCAAGACGCAAATAGCGCAATGGATACGACCGTACTCCAGTCAAAATAAGCAACTTCAGTGCTAAATTTGAAAGAATCTTATCATCCAAGCTTTGATAAAATGCCGGAACTTCCTGCCATGGCATAGCAGGAATATTTTGAATAAATTTTCCCAATAAAGCTTTTGCTTTTGGTACCAATTGCATGTCCACATCTATACCACGTGCTGCGGCATGTTTTATAGCAATATTCAAACGTGATAAAGCCTTGCTCGCTGTTTCATTTTTTGTTTTCCAAATAGGCAACAAACACTCTTTTATATCAAATTGCGTTAATTCAGTAATTGCTATATCCCCAAGTTTAGGAAAAACATGCAATGTAAGAGGTGCTAACCACCTTGCTGCTTTACCTTCATTTTTCAATTCGCTTTTTTTGGCTTCAAAAGCACTTAAAACTATTTTTTGTAAAGAAATACTATCAACTGCCTGCCGTAATTTTTCATTTTTCCTTTTACGAATCGGATCAATACCTTGGTGCAAAAGGTCACGGCAAGCTGTAGCTTTAAGCCTCGCTTCTTTCAAAGATACAACGCTACAAGAGCCTAATCCCATTTCACGACGTTTTTTATTGAAATCAAATCGAAAAATCCAACGCCCTTGATTTTGGGCTGTTTTGATAAGCCATAGCCCAGCTCCATCAGCATATTTTCCTTTAGATAGATTTTTTACAGATAAGACAGACAGTCTATCACGTGTTCTCGTTCTGCTAACCACCTTCTGAACCACCTTTTAAAAACCACCTTCTGAACCACCTTTTGAATCGCACTTGGAGCGATTTCATTTGATAGCAAGATTATATACAAAAGGCAATTTTATAAATAAAATCAAATAAAAACAGTTAGTTATAAATATAGAAAAAAGTAAAACGCGCAATCAGGTGATAGCGTAGAGAATTCTAAATAAAGAAAAAATAGGTGCACGCCGTCCGCACCAGATTATCTTAATCTCTCTTATTTTCCAATGATTTATTAAAAATCAAAAAAAATTAAAGCACCTTCTAAACCACCTTTCGTAACTTTATTATAACGCTATAAGACGGCACCGCGGTGGTACTAAAATACGAATCATTGCTGCTTTTTGAGGTACCTTTTTAGCACTTTGACCTCCTCCTCGTCTTTATAGGATGGAGAGGCAATCAATATTGCTAATTTGGGATTGGCTTATACTCTTCATGACTCTTGTAAAACGACGCAAAAGCTCAGAAAAGAGATAGATGCAAAAGACAAAATAATAGATAAAGAAGCTGAAATAATACGTGCACAAAAAGATGTGATTCAAAAACAAGAAGAGTTAATTCGAAAATCAACTGCTTCTAAGATTATTTTTCCTCGAATGGCAGTAAAAAATTGGCCCAAAAGTAGTTTCAAGTACTTTCTCACGACCATTTTTTCAAAACAGGCAATCACAACACGCTCTGTCATAGCGCACATATAAATACGCAACAGCCTTCATGGGGGAAGATGATCATCAATACACAAACCGTTCTCTGCCTTGATCTAGATCTAAGACAGGCTGGGCGATTTCTCGTGTAGACAGCAGTATAACAAGTGGCACTTGTCAATTTTGATTTTTTTCGTTTTCAAGGCGATAGTAGGCGCTATTTGCGTTTTCAGCAATGGCTTACAAAAATGAAGATCACAACAGATAAAGTCAATGCCTCACAAGAAAAGATGATTAAGACGGTGTGTGCAAAAGAATACAATCCAAAAGATGACAACGAAGCAAATGCTTTAGCAATTTTATATTTAGTTAAAGAAGGGAATGCGCATGTCTAATGCAATGCCATGGATAAGATTCCTTTTGAATGACTGGAACAGTGAGATAGATGGAATGACATGAGAACAAAGGGGCATTTATATAACGCTTTTCATTCGCATATATGACAAAAAAGCACCAATTAAAACAGATTTTGAAATGCTTGCCCGCGCTTGCAATTGCTCGCAAAAAAGTTTGCAACTATTGTCGAATATCTCATGAAGAATGGTAAATTTCTTGAGAAAGATAATGGTTTGTCGAATACGCGCATTGAAGAAGAGCTAAAAGATTTTACTGATAAAAAAGCGCCCATATCGCAAATTCATAGTGAGGCTGGAAAAAAGGTGTACAATAAAAAACGCTATAAAAAACATTTTAATGATTTTGCTGAAGCAAACGCTAAGCAAAATCAAGCTATAAAGAACCAGAATAAGAATATATATAAACTAAAACTATCATTTTAGCAAAAAAAACTGCTTCTGAAAATTTAGAAACAAACGAACAGGTTGACGAACCAACATAGGTTGCTGCTGTTGAGACCACATCAGAGCAAATCGAAACGGGTGTAGAAAACCAACCTTCCATTCACGAGCAAGAGAACATTACGAAAAAAGCTAAACGGGTTAGAAATGACAGTGGTTGTCGTACCCCTGATGATTTCGAACCTGTTTATGATTTCGCAATCGAAGAGGGATTGCCTCCAGAGCGTGTCAAAGCCGAAATGGCAAAATTTCGAGATTATTGGAAAGCTAGAACAGGCAAAGATGCACGCAAAACGGATTGGAAAGCAATGTGGCGCAACTGGGTGCAAAAAGCTATCGAGGATTTAGAGAACGGAAAAAACTATGGAAAATCACTCTTAAAGGCAAAAAAGTGTAGATGAACGCATCTCAGACAGCATCCTTGATATCGGGCCTCGAGGTCACTTTGAAACACATTCACGAGATGATAGCTCCGGAGTTTCCTTTAGTTTTGAAAAGTGGCAAGCATTGACACAACAGCAGGAAGCGATTGCCTTAGAAGCGTGTGATCAACTTCACGAATTGTTTTCAATAAAAGCGAGCAAAGAGGACATAACCAAGGCAATTCGGATGCTTTCGTGTGGTTTAAAAAATTTCGCAACAGGCAGATCATGAAGGTATAGCGCTTACCTATGGAATGTTTTTGGAAAGTGTTTCTGCGTGGTCACTCATAAAAACGGTTAAACGGGGATTTTATGCGATGAGGTAGAAGATTTATCGGATACGTTTTTTCCAAGCACTCGTGAGTTAGTAAGATTATGTCGTGATTTGGAAAATAGTCTTTTGACAAAAGCCAATCTTGTACGCAAGGCTGTTTTGAACACCCGTGAAAAAAGGCTGAAAGAAAAGGCAATGAGAGAGAATTCAAAACCACTCGCGTTGGTTGAAAAGCAAGTGAAAAACACTGCAAATTAGCAAACTAATGAAAATTGCTGATCGTTTTGTGATTGGATGTGCATTTAAATCGACAAAATGGCACCGTACAGAGTGATTTAAAGATTTTATGATAAAAAACCTATCTTATAAAACGCTCTGTACGGTCAAATTTGAGGCAAATAGACAAATTTGTAAAATTAGGATTAAAGTATGTTCATTTTAAAACATCTATTCTTAAAAAACCGTAAACAACCCATGCGAAAGAGGTTTGTTGCAACGGCAGTGGGTATGCCCCATGGGGGATGGGACAGAGGAGTATTTTTACAACCTCTACGAATACGAAGACGGCACAAGAGAGTGTGAAAAGTTTGATGGTGGTCAGTATTACAAAACACCTAAGAATGCGGATTTTAGTACCAAAGCGCAAGTAAAAGCATGGGTTTACGGTGGTGATATTCCGAAAAGCATTCTCAATTACGAACCTCTTATAGACGAGATCAACAGAGAGATCAAAAAATTATCGAAAACCGCAAGAAATAAATATGTTTACAGATAAGCAGCTAAGAGCCTTGTTTGGTATTATAACTTTTATATTTTTATGTTTTTCAGAAATTAAAAAAATATTGACTTTATTCAGAGTATATTGCGTATTGCTCTAAATGCGCTTCTTAAACATTTGCACAAAAGCATTAAAAGCTATTGAATCATGGGCTTTATGTTATATTTTTATATAATATTAGAGAGGGCGTTTTATGCACAACAAAATTACGTAAAGTTGGAGGATCCGTTATGCTCTCTATACCGCCTGCATTGTTTGATGTTCTTCATCTTACTGAAAATATGCAAGTGGGTTTGGCTATTGATAATGGACAATTGGTTGTAAAACCACAAATATCGCAAAATTACACTCTTGAAGAATTGTTAGCCGAATGTAATCCTTCGGACGATTTTGCGGATAAAGATGTAGAGTGGTTTGATGCTAAGCTTATTGGCAGAGAGCTCTTGTAATGAAGCGGGGTAAAATTTGGTTTGTATCGCTTGACCCAACCTCTGTCTATGAGAAAAAGGAACGCGTCCTGTACTGATTGTGTCACCGGAGGCGTTTAATCGTTTAACAAAAACACCCATTGTTTTGCCCATTACGAGTGGAGGAAATTTTGCTAGAATAGCAGGCTTTGCTGTTTCATTGGTGGGAACAGGGCTGCATACAACAGGTGTGATACGCTGTGACCAACCGCGTGCTTTAGATATAGTAGCGCGTAATGGAAAAAGAATGGAAACTATTCCATATATAATTATGGATGAAGTCTTAGCAAGGTTATCAACATTTCTTACTTGAATTTTTTCTACACTTTTAAATGTTTAAAAACACCAACTTTAGGTAAAAAGTAAAAAAGCATAAGATCATGATTTTTTTCTGCTGACAATCAGCTAATCAATTTTTCACAGAATAAAAATCAATATTTGACTAATGATGTCATTAATTATGACTCAAAAGGAGCCATAATGAAAGCTGTCATCACTACGTCAATGTGTGTTGTTGGAGACAATAAAAGCGCTGTTCGCTTTGAACCATTACCCCCAATAATCCATTTGTTGAAGTTTCTAATCAGGTCTACGCACGTCTCAAGCGCGCCAATGCTGCAAAACCTTTTGTTGACGTCAAAACAACAGCAAAACCTAAAAAGACAGTTGAACAAATTAAGCAGATAGAACAAGAAGTAGCACAAACATTATCTGAACCAATGACTGAAGAAACCTTACTCGAAAAACCAAAAGCATCTAAAGCTTCCAAGCCATCAACACCTACTCTTAAAAAGGCTTAGACGTTGAAGTTAATCATCCACCAAAAATGGTATCTTCAACAGGTGAAGGATACCTTCACCAGTCTTCAAGCACCACACCTTAATTGGGCTTTGCGTAATGCTCTAAACACCGCAGCAAAACAGTCGAACGCTTTACTGAAAAGCAAATTGCCGATGTTACATCTGCCCAATCAAAGCATGTTAAGCAAGGTATTTATATTAAAGAAAAGGCGACAGCAAGGTTTCTTGAGACAGATATCATTCGTTCTGGAACACCGATACTTCTTAAATTTTTTAAAGCAAAAGAACAAAACGCGGCGTGACTTACACAACTGTTTGGAAAAAAACAAATCTTGCCCATGTTTTTATCAAGGATGGGAGTTTTCCAAAGCGTGTTGATTTAAAAAAGATGAAGGGTAATGTTTTTCAAAGAGCGGATGGAGATTAATTCCCCATTGCAAAACAAGAGGAACCCTCAATTGCTAGGGTGATGTCAAAGCCAGAGATTACAAGTGCTATTGCACAATATGCCAATGAAAGATTAACCAAAAATATACAGAGACAACTTTCTCGTCAAAAATACGCTGCTAATAAGAAAGGCTAGATCATGTTCTCAAGCTTTATCTATATCTTACATATCCTTATGAGTTTATGCATTACACACTTTGATTGCAATTTTAAAAACAGATTATCACTTATGCTTTGTTTTTCCATAAAAAAGTCAATAAAATCAATGTAAAAAGTACTTCCCAGCGGGTTGGCTTCGTTGCGGGACAGGCTAGTGCGAACTATCGCTAGCGACAGAATTTTCAATTTGACTGTACATTGTACACTTAACTCATTGATAAATAACAATTTCAATATGTACACTGTACAGTATGTGAAACGTTTTCTTAGCAAAAAGTAATTTTTATTACTGGACAATTCTAGTAATAGGTATTTTCAAATCAGGTGCCTCAAAAACACCTTAAAACAACTAGCGGATTAGTTGCCGAAATAACTAATCTTCCGCAATTTAAAAGCTTTAACTCATTCTATGCTACATGCATATAATAGCTTTGTCAGGTGTGGCTATGCCATATCCCCCCCTTCGGGGAAAGGCATAACGACGGACTAGATGCCGTGTTTCTTAGCGACCAGCACTCTTTTAGAATGTCATTAAGGAACGTCTAACATCTAAGAATTCTTTATGAATACCATTATTAAAATTACTGAATTATGTGGCAAAAGGCATGACAATATTATGCGTGACATCAAGAAAACGCTTGAAGAACTTAACGCCCTCAAATTTGAGAAGGTTGATTTTGGTGGGCACTACCTTGATAACATAAGGTGAAAGCCGCCCTTGTTATAACCCGCCAAAGCGTGAATGCTTAATTCTTGTTTCTAGTTACAGCACTGCCTTACGAGCAAAGATAATTAACCGTTGGAAAGACAAGTAGCTATTCCATAAATTGATTACTCCAAACCCGAAGTATTACTTGGCGCCTTAAATCATCTACAAAGTCAAATTGAGCAGAAAGACCATGTTATTTCAGAATTAGCACCAAAAGCAAAAGCTTTAGAAGGCTTAAAACGCTCTGATGGTTTGTTTGGTTTGATTGAAGCCGCGAAGATGTTGGAGATAAGACCAAAGGATTTAATAGATTACTTGCGTAAAAATGATTGGGTGTATCGACGTGCTCCAAGTGGTCCATTGTTACCTTAATCAGGATAAAATCAACAAAGGATTCATGGACTGTTCTGCCATCACCATTCAAAAACCGGATGGAACAGAAAAGGTGCTGCCTTCAACAAAAATCACACTTAAAGGATGGGCAGCATGTTTGAGAGAACAAGTCCACGGAGGCGTGCAATGAAGGTAGATTCTAACTTCTTATGCGATTTATGGATGGCATTATCTCAATTTTCTAGACATGAAAATATGAGTGATAAGATTGTACTGCTCTGGTTGACATCATGAGTTTAGTAGAAAAAGCTTTGATTTTAAAACTTCAAGATGAAGTGCCAATCCTTCTTTCGATATCTTTCTCATCTGACGCTCCATAAAAAAGCCCCACATCAGTGGGGGCTGGATAAAATGATGTTCTAATCAATCTCGCGTTAATTATAATAAAGTGGCTCGCTACATCCACGGGCGCCTATTTT
>NZ_JBHIPT010000013.1:0-2441 GCF_042196205.1 Bartonella sp. AP21QHHD
CCCCGCCGCGCCCGCGCGTCTTTACGCAGCGTTATTTTCAATAATCTTTACAACGGTATCGTTTTCATAAATTTCACAATCCTCAGGAATCCCATATGCATAGTAAACGTTTTGTTCAACATATGAATAACCATCTCTTTTTAACCTTGCATTGCCATGTACCAAACCTCTAATGGTGTGATAACCAGTCACTTTTGCATTCCCATAAACAGAACCATAGACCTTAACATACCCACCCACGCTAGCATTCCCATAAACCTTGCCATAAATTTTAGCAGCGCCACTAACAACAGCATGATCATAAACTACCGCATTGCCATGAATACGTGCACTTCCTGATAATTTTGCATTGCCATAAACCCGCGCCTGATGATAAACCCAAGCATTATAAGAAAGATGCGCATTGTCATAAACATGAGCATTTGCATAAACGCGGGCACAATCACATACATGAGCATTGCCATAAACAAAGCCCATTATAATAGCCTTATTAAAAACCTTGGCATTTTCATAAATATGGGCAGGATTTAAAACAAGAGCATTATCATAGACCCAGCAATTGCCATCATGCGAGAGGTTGTTTTCACTTTCAATAAAGCCCCCTAAATCACCAGCCTTGACATCATCAAAATCTATTAAAGCCCGAATGCGATAAAGAGTTTGATTATTAAATACACGTGTCTCATTTGTGAGTGCAAACTTTTTTTGCATAGCACAATTCCTTTATAAATAGATTTGAATTTTAGAATGAAATGTTTAAAGAGGGGCGCCCCCGCCGCGCCCGCGCGTCATTTACACAGTTGTAAAAACAATATCACCAGTGATAACGGGTTCTTTATAATTGCCACCAATTTTGGTATCACCACCAATCTCAGTATAGCCAATTACCTTGGCATTGCCATAGACATGAGCATCACCATGGACCTTGCCATAAATTTTTGCATTGTCATAAATGCGAGCATCATCATAAACCTCGGCATTATCAGAAATTAAAGCATTATTGGAAACCCAAGCGCCACCATAAACCTTGCCATAAACCTTGGCATTGTCATAAACGCAGCCCCTATCATAAACATGGGCATAACCAGTCACTATAGCATTCCCATAAACCTTGGCTTCTCTATTGACCATAGCAGCGCCACAAACATGGGCATTATCGCAAACCCTAGCATTATCAAAAACTATAGCATTTTCATAAACATGGGCATTATCATAAACCTGAGAGGTTCCTAAAACACGCGCTTTATCATAAACCTCAGCATTGCCATAAATTCGAGTTTTATCAAGAAATTTGCCATAAATAGTGTCATAAATTTTTGCATTTCCATACACTTTAGCATGTCCAAAAATATCACCATAAATCAATGCGTTCTCATAGACTTGCGCATTGCCATAAACCTCAGCTCTAATATGCACGCTAGCATTGCCATAGACCCTTGCATTTTCATAAATTTTTGCAGATCCAGTAATTTTTGCATTATCCGAAACATGGGCATTATCGTAAATACGAGCATCACCATAAACCATGGCATTGCCACCGACCCAACAATCACCATTATGAGCTAAATTTGCAACCTTATGTATAAAGCCGCCTAAATCACCAGCTTTTATATTAGCAAAATCCCTTAAAGCCCGAATGCGATAAAGAGTATAATCACCAACCTCTATTGTCTCACCTGTAAATTCGTATTTTTTTGCAGGCTCTTGTTGATTAGCAAGCGCGGTTTCATTTGAAATATTAGAGATAACGGGGGTGTTTTTTACTGTATTTTTCATAATTAAAACCTATCTGTTTAAAAGTTTTCAATTGACACCCTATAAGGGTATCGGGTGTTGAAAACACGGCAGATAGTCCGTTGCTATGCTTTTCCCTCGCGAAGGGTATTGTATAGCATAGCTACACCCGACAAAATCATCATATATGCTAATTAGAGCATAAAAGATAGTCAGTTTTAATAGGATTAGGTTTATCGCAACCTCTTCGCTATCTGTTTAGTGTTTTCATCACTTGAGTATTTATATAACAAAATACGTATTTATTGTCAAACAATATTTTATCTTTTTTGATATTTTTTCTTATTTTTTAAATACGTTGTGTATTGATAATATCTTATGCCTATTAGTTGCTTCTTTTATATTTATATGCTTTTAAAGCTATATTATTGGCTTTCTTAAAAGATTGCGTTATTTTCTGAATCTATACATTTATAATATTTAGAAACGCTCTCATGATGCGTATTTTAAACTTTATAACCTATCAATTTTGTCACTAAATGAATTTTAAATTTTTTGTGAATTTTGTTTATAACATATTTGCAACTTAACAGCTTTTTATAGAGATGGTCTTTATAACCAATGCATTCATTTGCATTATGATTATAAAACCTTGCTGTTTTTATGCATTCTCTATAGCTGTTATATGCTTTATAGCCACCGCATCA
>NZ_JBHIPT010000014.1:0-2976 GCF_042196205.1 Bartonella sp. AP21QHHD
AAGAATGTCTACTTCACGATCAGCCAATTGATAGCTTGCCATATGGTCATTCTCATTGATTTTCTCGGTTGACCAGCCTAGACTTTTTAAAAGTGCATGAGCACTTTCCATGGTGAGACGATCATCAGTGTCATCCGCTTCATCCACTTCCTCTGCCACTTCAACAGAAGTTGTTTTAGAAGCAACAGATGCTGTTTGCGGATCCAAGCTTAAAATCGGAGCGTTTTTAGGAAAACCAGTCCGATAACGGCGTGCAAGAGCAAGGACGTTATCAATAATATGTGCTATGTTTTCCCTTATCAAAGCTGAAAAGTTTTTATCCTTCAAACTTTCCTTATAAAATTTGAGTTTTTCAACATCCCCAATAAGAATAAGTGCAATAAGGTGCAACTTCGCAAAATCATATTCACTGTCTGGGGACAAAGCCGCATAATCATAGATGATTTGATTCACATTTTGTCGATCAGCCCAGCACAAAATATCCGCACTGATCTGTTTCAGCTTGCCTTCATCCAATTCAGTACTAGAAACTGCATAAACTTCTTCTGATTCTTTAAGAACGGTATATTGGGGAGTATTGATGAAAATAGATCGATAAGCTGTAGAAAAACCAAGTGTTGAAAGAGAAACCTTGAAGGTAACAAATGGTGTCTCTCCTTTTTTATCAAGGTCGTACACTATATTAATGATACGATCTTTCGTTATAAAATAAGCATTGCAATTGTAATTTTTATCACGATAGACTGTCCAGTCCATCCTTTTTAAGTCTTCAGAAACTGTATTAAGAAAAGACAAATCTTGTAAACTAAGACGATCATCTATAGCTTTTCGCTCATTAAGGATTTTCAGATATTCTTCAGCAAATTGAACGGCATGGTTAATATATCTCTCTACTTCACGGTCATCCAAAATCTCAGAAATCTTACCGGCTTCTAAAAAATTTTGATAAGATTTCAGAACATCAATTTGACCTGTCAATGCTAAACAAGCCAAATGCCAGACTATACGTATATTGTAGCTATACTTTTGAACACGTGTTTTGCTTTCTATTGATGCTTGTAAATCTTGGGCACGTGCCCACTGTATTATCCGCTCAGAGATTTTGATAAGCTCTTGCTCATCTAATGTCTCTACACAAATATCAATGCCTTTACCAAAACCACTAAAAACCCCCCCCCCCAATCGTATTAAAAGAATTATAAATATTTTTAGGAGAAACACACCAATATTCCTTACTATAGTGAATACAATTGCAAGCGACAGAAATCATTTCATTAGATATTTCAGCTTCAATACGGACATTGTAATTATCATGAAGACGTATAAAACCAAAATCAAATTGAATAAAGCGGTCGGGCAAAATCAACCACATTTTTCCAGGTTCCGTTGAAAACCACCCTTGTGTTTTAAGAACGCGCATTGCTGCTGTGAGACTTATCGAGCGCTGTTTTGGCTTCTTGCGCGTTAGAATATCGTCTAATTCCCCATTTTTATAGGCCTGTGCAAAAAAAAGCAGGCGATCATCCGATGTCATTGTTTTATAATCAGCAAATTCTGGCACAGATAGTTTTGGGGTAGATCTATCACTCCTTAAAGCCTCCATATCACCAAGTAATGCTTGTGCAACGGCAGAATGATTAGTAGCTTCCTCGCACAACTTTTTTTCAATATCCTGTGCTTGCGCCCATGCAATCACTTTGTTTAAAGCGGTTGTGATATGGCTTTCGGAAAGATCCGGAGCTTTAACATTAAAATCCTCCTTCGCGTAAAACAGCACATCTCCATATTTACGCTGTGATTTTTCACCTCTAGAATATTCCCGAGCAAGACAATAAGCAGCGGTGGTGAGATCAGCCGAAAGCAAAAACTCTTTGCCACTCTCTCCATAATTTTTTACACCATAGCCAATACCTACAATGCGATCGGGAAGATGATAATGCGCAAAAGTATCCCCCACGTTATCACGATAAGGCTCCCAGCCCAGTCTTTTTAAAATCTCTGTGACATCTTTAGTTTGCATCATCATTCCCCCAGCATGATCTGTAATTCTTTTACATAAAAATTACTTGTATAATACTTAGGCTCTCTAGAAAGACTATATATTTCCTCTATCAATTTCACCTCTTCCATAGTTTTTTCCAAAAGCTCTTGTAAAAAGGGATAGGTTGCGGAGTGGGAGTGTGCTCAATCTTTTCAATCGGTTGGTCACCTTCAGGTATCTCAGCTCCCACGTGTACTTTAATTCTTTTGCAAAGGAATTCATAAAAATTACTTGCGTAATATTCGGACTCCTCATCCGCAAACATGACATAGAGTGGGCATTCACCATCCCGAAACTGCGTATAATCAAAGTAAAAGGTTTCATCAAGATCATAACTCACAACGAGCTGTTCTGGTGTCGCAAAACCATGTTTTCTATCGAGTAAGTTTTGGTAAACAATATCACCAGCAGGAATACCTTCCCCACAATCTCCATAAAGGCTATAAATTTCTTCACCACCAATTTCTCCTCCTCCATATTTTTTTAAGAAAACTTTGTAAGAGGATGTGAATTGCAAGCCGAGAGTTTTCTCCGCCTTTTCAATCTGTAAATCATCTGTTTCATTCTCTTCATCATCTTCACTACCCAAATTGATAATCTCATCATCATATTTATTCACTTTATCAATTAATACTGCAACATCATCTAAGGTATAGGTTTTCATAGATGATCCTCAAAACGTGCGTTATAAACGCTCCATATTTCCTCGCTATCAATTTCACCTCTTCCATAATTTTTTCCAAAAACTCTTGTAAAAAGGGATAGGTTGCGGAGTGGGAGTGTTCTCAATCTTTTCAATTGGTTGGTCACCATCAAGTATCTCTTCTCCCGCGTGTACTTTAATTCTTTTGCAAAGGAATTCATAAAAATTACTGGCGTAATATTCGCAATTATCCAATGGATACATAACATAGATTGGACATTCTCCATCCCGA